>NZ_JBVHYH010000001.1:307040-442692 GCF_055569135.1 Kitasatospora sp. NPDC029367 | reverse complement strand
TCGCGACGCCGCGGCCGTGGGGGGGGGGGGGGGGGGCGACGACCCCCCCCCCCCCCCCCCCCCCCCCCCCCCGCGCCGCACTACGTGTTGCCGAGCACTCCGCGCCGCACTACCTGTTACCGACCGCCTGCTTCACCAGCGTCCGGCCGAAGTCCCACATCAGGCCGTTCCCCCGGTGGGCCTCGTCCATGATCTCGGTGAACGCGTCGACGAACCGGTCCACGTCCCGGTCGGTGATGATCAGCGGCGGGATCAGTTTGATCACTTCCAGGTGGTCCCCGGACACCTGGGTCAGGATCCGGTGGCGCTGCAGCAGCGGGACGACCACCATCTGCGCGAACAGCCCCTTGCGCGCCGCCTGGAGGGCCGTCCACCCGGTACGCAGCTTCAACGACCTGGGCCGGCCGAACTCGATGCCGATCATCAGCCCCCGGCCACGCACCTCGGCGAGCAGCTCGTACCGGTCGATCAGCGCCGTCAGCCGCTCGCGGAACCGGTCGCCGACCTGCCGGGCGTTCTCCACCACCTTCTCCTCGCGCATCACCTCCAGGGTCGCCAGCCCGGCCGCCATCGCCTGGGCGTTGGACCCGAAGCTCGCCGAGTGCACCAGCACCCGGTCCATCGAGGAGTACACCTTCTCGAAGATCCAGCTCTTGCCGAGCGTGGCCCCGACCGGCACGTACCCGCCGGAGAGCGCCTTGGCCGCGCACACCAGGTCCGGCAGCACGCCCTCCTCGTGCTGGTAGGCGAAGAACTCGCCGGTGCGGCCGATCCCGGTCTGCACCTCGTCGCAGATCAGCAGCGCCTTGTGCTCGTGCAGCAGCGCCTGGGCCGCCCGCAGCCAGCCGGGCGGCGGCGCCTGGACGCCCTTGCCCTGGATCGGCTCGACGATCAGAGCCGCGACGTCCCCGCGCTTCAACTCCTTGGCCAGCGCCCCGATGTCGCCGAGCGGGATGGCGGTGTCCGGCAGCAGCGGGTCGAAGCCCTTGCGGAAGCCGCTCTCCCCGTTGACGGACAGCGAGCCGGTGGTCAACCCGTGGAAGGCGTGGTCGGCGTAGAGGACGCGCCGTCGGCCGGTGGCGTACCGGGCGAACTTCAACGCGGTCTCCACCGCCTCGGTACCGCTGTTGCCGAAGAACACCCGGTCCAGGCCGGGCGCGTACGAGAGCAGCCGCTCGGCCAGCAGCCCGGGCAACGGCGAGCAGTCGAAGCGGACCAGGTCCGGCAGGTCCAGGTCCATCACCTGCTGGACCGCCGAACGCACCGCCGGATGGTGCCGGCCGAGCGCGAAGATGCCGAAGCCGGCCAGCATGTCCAGGTACTCGTTGCCCTCGGCGTCGTAGAAGTACTGGCCCTGCGCGCGCTCGTAGTACTTGTCGAAGCCGATCGTGCGGAGCATCCGCGGCAGCTGCGGGTTGAGGTGGCGGCTGTGCAACTCGTAACGCTCACCGCCGCGTTCGGCGAGGAGGGCGGCGAGGTCGAAGGCGGGGCGGTCGGGGTCAGCCGGCATGGCGCGGGTTCGCTCCTCGGGTCGGTAGCAGGTTCTTGGCGAAGACGGCGGTCTGGGCCGCGACCCCGGTGCCGGTCAGGCCGGCCTCCTCCAGGATCTCGCCGCGGGCGGCGTGGCCGAGGAACTCCTGCGGCAGGCCGAGCACCCGCACCGGGACGTCCACGTCGGCGTCGCGCAGCGCCTGGGCGACGGCCGAACCGACGCCGCCGGTGCGGCCGCCGTCCTCGACGGTGACCACCAGCCGGTGGGCGGCGGCGAGGCCGGCCAGGGCCGGGTCGACCGGCTTGACCCAGCGCGGGTCGACCACGGTCGCGGTGAAGCCCTCGGCGAGCAGCAGCCGGGCGGCGTCCAGGCAGGCGGAGGCGGTGACGCCGACGGCCACCAGCAGGATCTCCGGTGCCGGCCCGGTGCGCAGCAGCACGTCCGTCCCGCCGATCCGTTCGACCGCCTCGACGACCGGCCCGACGTTGCCCTTGGGGAAGCGGACCACGGTCGGCGCGTCCTCGACCTCGACGGCCTCCCGCAGCTGGGCCCGCAACTGCTCGGCGTCGCGCGGCGCGGCCAGCCGCAGCCCGGGGACGACCTGGAGCACCGACAGGTCCCACATGCCGTTGTGCGAGGCGCCGTCCGAACCGGTGACCCCGGAGCGGTCGAGCACGAAGGTGACACCCAGCCGGTGCAGCGCGACGTCCATCAGGACCTGGTCGAAGGCCCGGTTCAGGAAGGTCGCGTAGACCGCCACCACCGGGTGCAGCCCACCGGTGGCCAGCCCCGCCGCGCTGGTGACGGCGTGCTGCTCGGCGATCCCGACGTCGAAGGTCCGGTCCGGGTACGCCTTGGCGAACGGCGCCAGCCCGACCGGCTGGAGCATCGCCGCGGTGATCGCCACCAGGTCGGGCCGCTCGGCGCCGAGCGCGAGCAGTTCCTCGCCGAACACCGAGGTCCAGGAGACCCCGGCGCTGGGCGAGATCGGCAGACAGGTGTACGGGTCGATCGGGTTGACGGCGTGGAAGCGGTCCGCCTCGTCCTGTTCGGCGGGCCGGTAGCCGCGCCCCTTGACGGTCAGGCAGTGCACGATCACCGGGCCGCCGAAGTTCCGGGCCTGCCGCAGCGCCTGCTCGACCGCGCCCAGGTCGTGGCCGTCGATCGGACCGAGGTACTTGAGCCCGAGGTCCTCGAACATGCCCTGCGGGGCGAAGGCGTCCTTGAAGCCCTTCTTGGCGCCGTGCAGCGCGTCGAAGATCGGCTGGCCGACCAGCGGGGTGCGCTGCAGCGCCTCCTTGCCGAGCGCGAGGAAGCGCTCGTAGCCCTGGGTGGTGCGCAGGGTGGCCAGGTGGTGGGCCAGTCCGCCGACGGTCCTGGCGTAGGAGCGCTCGTTGTCGTTGACGACGATGACCAGCGGCCGGTCGCGGGCCTCGGCGATGTTGTTCAGCGCCTCCCAGGCGAGCCCGCCGGTGAGCGCGCCGTCGCCGATCACCGCGACGGTGTGCCGGTCGTGCTGGCCGAGCAGCTGGGCGGCCTTGGCGAGCCCGTCGGCGTAGGAGAGCGCGGTGGAGGCGTGCGAGTTCTCCACCAGGTCGTGCTCGGACTCGGCCCGGGAGGGGTAGCCGGACAGGCCGCCCTTCATCCGCAGCCTGGAGAAGTCCTGCCGGCCGGTGAGCAGCTTGTGGACGTAGCTCTGGTGGCCGGTGTCGAAGACGATCCGGTCGTAGGGCGAGTCGAAGACCCGGTGCAGCGCGATGGTCAGCTCCACCACGCCGAGGTTGGGCCCGAGGTGGCCGCCGGTGCGGGTGACGGCGTCGATCAGGAAGTCTCGGATCTCGTCGGCGAGCAGCGGCAGTTCGGCGGCCGGGAGCTTGCGCAGCTCGGCCGGGGACGTGACGCGGGAGAGCAGTGACATGGGTACACCTCACGACTCGGAGCGGTGCGGTGGTGCCTCCGCCCACCGGGGGCGGGGCCGGCCCGGGCACGACGGCCCGGGCCGGACGGGAGCTCAGGACGCGGGACGGCTGCGGTGCCGGGCGGCCCGGCCCGGGTTCAGCGCCCCCGGTTGGAGCTGACGGTCTCGGTGATGGCGCGCAGCGACTGCTGGAGCGAGCCCATGGTGGCCAGGACGGCGGTCGGCTCGTAGCCGCAGTGGGCCATGCAGTTCTCGCAGCGCGGGTCCTTGCCGCGCCCGTACTTGCTCCAGTCGGTCTTCTCCACCAGCTCGCGGTAGGTGGGCACGTAGCCGTCGGCCATCAGGTAGCAGGGCCGCTGCCAGCCGAACAGCGAGTAGTTGGGGATGCCCCAGGGGGTGCACTCGAAGTCGGCCTTGCCCTCCAGGAAGTCCAGGAAGAGCGGGCTGTGGTTGAGGCGCCACCGCTTGCGGTTGCCGCCGGCGAAGGCTTTGCGGAAGAGCTCCCTGGTCTGCTCGACGCCGAGGAAGTGCTCCTGGTCGGGGGCCTTCTCGTAGGCGTAGGCCGGGGAGATCATCATCTCGTCGACCTTGAGCTCGTCGTTCAGGAAGTCCAGGACGTCGATGACGGTCTGCGGGGTGTCGGTGTTGAAGAAGGTGCTGTTGGTGGTGACCCGGAAGCCGCGCCGCTTGGCCTCCTTGATCGCCGCCACTGCCTCGTCGAAGGTGCCCTCCTTGGCCACCGACTCGTCGTGCCGCTCGCGCAGCCCGTCGATGTGCACGGCGAAGGTGAAGTACGGCGAGGGCTTGAACTTGTCCATCTTCTTGCGCATCAGCAGCGCGTTGGTGCAGAGGAAGACGTACTTGCGGCGCTCCACCAGCTGTCGGACGATCTCGTCGATCTGCGGGTGCATCAGCGGCTCACCGCCGGCGATCGAGACCATCGGGGCACCCGACTCCAGGACCGCGCCGACCGCCTGGGCGACCGGCATCCGCTGCTTGAGCACGCCCGCCGGGTGCTGGATCTTGCCGCAGCCCTCGCAGGCGAGGTTGCAGGCGAACAGCGGTTCCAGCTCGACGATCAGCGGGAACTTGTCCCTTCGCTTGAGCAGCTTCTGCTGCATCAGGTAGGTGCCGACCCGCACGGTCTGGCGCAACGGCATGGCCATGGCTAGCTCGCCTCCTGGGGGAGCGTCGAGGATGTGGGGTGGTTCAGGACTGCGGAGCGGGTGTCGAGCTCCTGCCGGTACCAGTCGACCAGGGCGGGTACCGTCGCCCGCAGGGTCCGCCAGGCGCGCACCCCTGCCGGGAGCGTGCCCGGCCGCAGCAGCTCGTGCTCGGGGGTGTCCACCACCACCCGCAGCACGGCCACCGGCAGCGCCGGGCGCACCTCCCGCAGTGCGGCCAGCACGGCGGCGGCCTCCATGTCGACGGCGAGCGCCCCCTGGACGTGCAGGGCGCGCCGCTCGATGCCGCGCACCACGTGGTCGGCGGTGTGGTGCACCCCGGTGTGCGCGGTCAGGCCGTGTTCCTTGAGCGCCCGGGCCAGCTCCGGCCCGGAGTCGACCGGGTAGAGGTGGCCCTCGGCGTCGCGCACGCCGTCCGCGGCCACCACGTCGCCCGGCGCCACGCCCGGCCCGACCGCGGCACCGAAGCCGGCCACCACGACCGCGCCGTAGCCGCCCGGCGCGGAGCCGAGCAGTCGCCGCACGGCAGTCCCGGCGCGCCGCCGGCCGACCCCGGTGCGCACCAGCACCGGGGGCCCGCCGGCCGAGCCGCGCCAGTCGCCGCCGCGCAGGGCCCACACCTCGGGGCCCAGCGCGCAGAGCACCAGCAGCGGGGCGGTGGTCACCGGTTCGCCCCGATCGCCGGCGTGCCGCCCGGCCGCACCATCCCGGGGCTGCCGTTGAGGTAGCGGCCGAGCGCGGTGACCGGGAAGACCAGCCGGTACAGGTGGTAGTTGATGGAGAAGTCCCACGGGAAGCCGGTGCCGGTGAACTGCGGCTCGTCCCAGGTGCCCTCGGGCAGCTGGGTGCGCACCAGCCACTCGACCCCGCGCTCCACCGCCGGGTTGGCCCGGCCCTGCGGGCCCTCGCCCGCCGCGAGCAGCGCCATCAGCGCCCACGCGGTCTGCGAGGCGGTGGAGTCGCCGCGCCCGGCCCAGCGCGCCGGGTCGTCGTAGGAGCGCATGTCCTCGCCCCAGCCGCCGTCGGCGTTCTGCCGGTCCTCCAGCCAGCGCACCGCCCGGCGGATCGCCGGGTGCTCGTCCGGGACGCCGGCCGCGACCAGGGCGGGCAGCACCGAGCCGGTGCCGTAGATGTAGTTGGTGCCCCAGCGGCCGAACCAGGAGCCGTCCGCCTCCTGGTCGCGCAGCAGCCACTCGATGCCGCGGCGGGTGCGCGGGTCCCGGGCCCGGCCGGTCTCGGCGAGCATCTCCACCACGTGGGCGGTGACGTCCGCGGACGGCGGGTCGACCACCTCGCCGAAGTCGCAGAACGGCAGCTTGTTCGGCAGCAGGCTGGTGTTGTCGACGTCGAAGGCGCCCCAGGCACCGTTCTTGGACTGCATGCCGAGGTTCCACAGCACGCCCCGTTCCACCGCCGCGTCGACCTTGGCCTGGTCGGGGTGGGCGACCCGGCGCAGCGCCAGCACCACCTCGGCGGTGTCGTCGATGTCGGGGTAGGTGTCGTTCTCGAACTCGAAGGCCCAGCCGCCGGCCGGCAGGGTGGGCCGCTGGACGGACCAGTCGCCGCGCTTGCGGATCTCCTCGCCGAGCATCCAGTCGACGGCGGAGACCAGTGCCGGGTGGTCGGCCGGCACCCCGGCGTCGACCAGCGCGATGGTGGCCAGGCAGGTGTCCCAGACCGGGGACTGGCAGGCCTCCATCCAGCGCATGCCGTCCTCGGTGTGCACGGTGAAGCGGTCGAAGGAGGAGAGCCCGGCCTTCATCACCGGGTGCTCCAGCTCGTAGCCCTCCAGGTGCAGGGCGATCAGCGAGTAGACGGCCGGCGGCTGGATGCCGCCCCAGCAGCCGTCGGCCTCCTGCCGTTCGACGATCCAGCGGCAGGCCTGGGCGACGGCGAGCCGTCGCAGCGGCCGGAAGGCCCGGCGGTGGTAGGCGTGCAGCAGCTTGTCGAGGCGCGCGAACAGGCCGTCCCAGCTGGTGGCGGGGGCGAGCGGCCGCTCGGGGTACGGGTGGTCCGGGTCGGTGTGCAGCTCGGTGATCGCGAAGGGGGCCGGACGGACCGGGCGGTGCGAGGAGACCACGGTCAGCGGGACGATGGTCTGCCGGGCCCAGCAGCCGAAGGCGTAGATGTTCAGCGGCAGCCACTTGGGCAGGAAGATGATCTCGGGCGGCATCTCGGGCAGCCGGTCCCAGGGCCACCAGCCGAAGAGCGCGAGCCAGATCCGGGTGAACACCCGGGCGGCCGCGATGCCCCCGGCGGAGCGGACGTAGCGCGCGGCGGCCAGCATGTGCGGGGCCTCCGGGTCGTCGCCGGCGAGCTTGAGGGCGACGTAGGCCTCGACGGTGGTGGAGAGTTCGGGCGGTCCGCCGTGGAAGGTGGCCCAGGTGCCGTCCTCCCGCTGCTGGGAGCGGATCCACTCGGCGGTGGCCCGGGTCTGCTCCTCCGTCCTGATGCCCAGGAACTGGCGGAGCAGCAGGTCCTCGGCGTCCATGGTGACGTTGGTCTCCAGGTCGCCCTTCCACCAGCCCTCGGAGGACTGCAGCGAGAGCAGGTGGGTGGTGGCGCGCGCGAGGGCCTCGCGCACGTCGCCGGGCTGCCGGTCCGCCTCACCGGCCGGCCGGGGCCGGTCGGTGTCCTCGGGCTGCCACCGCCCCGCGCCCAGCAGGGTCGGGGGGCGGTCGCCCACCGCGACCGGCTCGGAATCGTACTCAGGGTCGAGCCGGCCGTCCGCGGTTGCTGTCAACGTAACGTCACCTCTCTCGTACCACCACGAATTCGGCGAGTGCGACGAAGTGCTCGCGCACCTCGTCGGACATGGGCACCTCGTCCAGGGCGGCGAGGGCAGTCGTGTGCTGGCGGCGGGCCTCCTCCTGGGTCCAGGCCCGGCCGCCGGCCGCCTCGATCAGCGCGGCCCGGGCGGCGAGCTCGGGCTCGCCCTCCTCGCCCCGGCCCTTCGGGTCCGCGAGCTGCTCGGCCAGCCGGCGCGAGGCGGCGCCGCCCTCGGCGAGCGCGGCGGCGACCGGCAGCGACTTCTTGCGCTGGCGCAGGTCGCCCCAGTGCGGCTTGCCGGTGACCTCGGTCGCGCCCCAGATGCCGAGCAGGTCGTCCACCGCCTGGAAGGCCAGGCCCAGGTGGTAGCCGTAGCGCTGGAGGGCGTCGGAGACCTCGTCGTCGGCCCCGGCCAGGACGGCGCCGATCGCCGAGGCGGCGGCCAGCAGGGCCGCCGTCTTGCCGCCCTCCATCTCCAGGCACTCGGCGACGGTGACGCTGTCGCGCTGTTCGAAGGCGACGTCCATGGCCTGGCCGTCGATGAGTCTGCGGGTCGCGGTGGTGAGCAGCCGGACGGCGCGCGCGGCGTCGGCGGGGCTCGCGCCACCGGTCACCCCGGCGTCGAGCAGCACCTCCGTGCCGAGCGTCGCCAGGGCGTCGCCGACCAGGATCGCCTGGGCCGGGCCGAAGACCGTCCAGGCGGTGGCCCGGTGCCGCCGGGTCTCGTCACCGTCCATCAGATCATCATGGAGCAGGGAGAAGTTGTGCACCAGTTCAACGGCCACTCCGCCGGGCACCCCGACCTCGGGCGCCGCACCGGCCGCCCGGGCGGACAGCAGGGCCAGCGCGGGGCGCACGGCCTTGCCGCCGTCGCCCTCCACCGGGGTGCCGTCCCGGTCGATCCAGCCGAAGTGGTAGGCGGCGACGGTGTCCATCGGTGCGGCCAGACGGGCGACGGTGGCCCGGAGCGGCGGGGCGCAGAGCGTCCGGCTGCGGGCCAGCAGCTCCGGCACCGAGACCGGTTCGGCGTGCGCCGTGCCTCCGACGGCGATGCCGGTGCGTGACTCCACGTGCGTTCCCTCTCCCTCGTGGTGCCGGACCGCACGGGGCGGCCGGGTACTGTCGGTGCGGCTGGTGTCGAAGCTGGCGGTGTCGAGGCGGGCGGTGCCGCGGCGATCGGTGTCGGTGCGGCCGATGGAGCCGATGGGGCCGACGGTACGCCCGTCGGCTCTGGCGGGCTCTCCGGCGGTGGGCCCCGCCGTCACCTGGGCCACCGCCCGTCGCCCCGGTCCACCGGCACCCTGGCACCGGCCGCGGCGAGCACCGCGTCCGCGGCGGCGTGGCCGCTGCGCACCGCGCCCTCCATGGTCGCGGGCCAGCCGGTGGCGGTCCACGCACCCGCCAGCAGCAGGCCGGGGACGCCGGTCACGGCCCCGGGCCGCAGCGCGGCACTGCCGGGCGCCCCGTCGAAGGTCGCGGTGCGCTCCCGGGTGACGAAGAAGTCCAGCACCTCGGCGTCGGCGGCGGCCGGCAGCAGCCGGGCCAGCTCGGGCAGGTAGCGGTCGCGCAGTTCGGCGACCGGCAGGTCGATCTCGTCCTGGACGGCCGACTGGGACAGCGCCAGGTACTGGGCGCCGGGGTGGGCGCGTCCGATCGGGGTACCGGCCAGGCCGGAGTGGGTGGTGCGGTCGAAGACCCACTGGACCGGGCTGTCGAGCGCGGCGAAGAACGGCCGGCGCAGCACCTTGCGGTCGTAGACCACGTGCACGTTGAGGATCGGCGTGGTGCCGAGGTCCTCCAGCCGGTGGGGGACGGCGCCCGGCGGCAGCAGGGCGGCGGCGGTGTCCTGGGCGCCGGCCAGCACCACGGTGTCGGCGGTGAGCAGCTCGCCGTCCCCCGGTCGGCCGCCCTCCAGCCGGAGGGCGTGCTGGGGCGCGGCCGGCTTGAGCTCCGCGACGCGGGCGCGCAGCAGCACCCGCACGCCGGCGCGTTCCAGCTCCGCGAGCGCCCGGTCGTGGTGGATCACGCCGAGCGGGACGGCGGCGATGCCGATGTCGGACGCCCCCGGGTCGGAGAGCAGCCCGGTCTTGAAGACCATCGCGGCGAGCGCCAGGGACACCTGGTCGGCCCGGGCGTTCAGGGTGGCGACGCCGACCAGGTCCCAGAGCGCGGCCGTGGTGGCGGCGTTCTGCCCGTTGCGGCGCAGCCACTCGCCGAAGGAGAGCCCGTCCAGCGCCGGGTCGGCGAGGTCCAGGCCCTTGAGGGCGAGCGCGCCGCGGACCACCCGGGCGCGGTCGGCCGGGGACAGGTGCGGGTAGCGGGCCAGGCTGCCGGCCAGGTGCAGCGGGACGGGCAGACCGGCCCGCCGCAGTCGGCCGAGGGTGCGCATCGGGGCCCCGGCAGAGCCGGTGACGGAGAGCACCGGGACGTCCAGCCGGTCCTGGAGGTGGGTCATCCGGGTGGCGCCCAGGCGCTCCAGCAGCCCGCGGTAGGCGGTGCAGCAGCGCAGGAAGACGTGCTGGCCGTTGTCGACGATCAGGTCGCCGCGCTGGAAGGAGAAGGCCAGGCCGCCGAGCCGGGGACGCCCTTCGGCGAGGGTGACCCGGTGACCGGCCTCGGCCAGCCGCAGGGCGGTGGTGATCCCGGCCAGGCCGCCGCCGACCACGACGGCAGCCGGGCGCGCGGCATCGGCTCGCCCGGTCATCGGCCCTCCCCCTCGCAGTCGCCGGACCGCCCGGCGACAGTCGCTGTCGCCGGCGCGCTCACGGCCGGCACCGTCGTGGACGGCACCGTGGTCAACACGGCGCCACCCTGATGTGATTCCCCGCTGACACAGCGTGACAGAACCGTGGCGAGAATCAAGAACGCCCCCCGGCGAGCCCGGAAAGCGCCACGTACGCCTTCTCCCAGCCCGGGAGCGACACCCGGCCGCGCAGCACCGACTCCGGATCGGCGGCGATCCGGCCGAGCAGCCGGTGGTAGATCCCGGCCATCGCGGCGGTGCAGGCGCGGCTGCGGCGGTCGAGCAGGGGCAGCAGCCGCAGGCCCTCCTCGAAGGCGGCCTGGGCCCGGGCGGCCTCGAAGGCCACCAGCCCGGTGAAGTCGGCGCCGACCGGCGGCCTGGGCAGCGCGAAGCCCTGCTCGCAGCCGAACCGGACCAGGTCCTCGGTGGGCAGGTAGGTGCGGCCGGTCAGGGCGTCCTCGCGCAGGTCGCGCAGGATGTTGGTGAGCTGCAGGGCCAGGCCCAGGGTGTCCGCGTACTGCGCCCCGCGCTCCGGGTCCTCGCAGCCGTAGACGCCCAGCGAGAGCCGGCCGATGGCGCCGGCCACGCAGCGACAGTAGACCTTGAGCTCCTCGTAGGTCTGGTACTCGGCGCCCTTGAGGTCCATCTCCACGCCGTCGATCAGCTCGTCGAAGCCGCCGAGCGGGATCGGGAAGCGCCGGGCCGCGTCGGCCAGGGCGACCTTGATCGGGTCGGTGTCGTCCTCGGCGACCGCCCCGGAGCGGACCTCGTCCACCAGCTCCCGGGTGCGCACCAGGGCCTCGGCCTTGCGGTCGGCCGGGAGGTCGCCGTCGCCGATGTCGTCCACCCGGCGGGCCAGCGCGTACAGGGCCGACATGGCCAGTCGCTTGGGCTCGGGCAGCAGGCGGATGCCGTAGCTGAAGTTGCGTGCCTGCAGTCCGGTGACTGCCTCGCAGTACCGGTACGCCGCCATGACCGGGGCCGACGCCAGTGGTGATGCCGCCACTCGGGCGTTCACCTTCCCTTCGCGAAGATGGCCGCCGCCTTCGCTGCGAGGCGGCGCTTGTCCGGCTTCGCCTGCCGGGCGAGCACGTCGTACCCGGCGTCCTCGACGGCCGCCAGGGCCGCGTAGCCGCCTGCGGTGAATCCCGCCAGGAGCAGTCGAAGCCTCCCCCGAACCGTACCTACCAATGGTGCGCCGCGGTCGAGCAGGGTGCGGGCCCGTTCGACCTCGAAGGCGATCAGTTCCCGGACCGCACCGGTCGCGGTGGGCTCGGCGAGCTCCTCCTCGGTGACGCCGAAGCGTTCCAGGTCCTCGGTGGGGAGGTAGATCCGGCCGTGGGAGAGGTCCTCGGCCACGTCCTGGAGGTGTTCGACCAGTTGGAGGGCGGTGCAGACGGCGTCCGAGAGGGCGATCCGCTCGGGGGTGGAGACGCCCGCGATGGACAGCACCAAGCGGCCGACCGGGTCGGCGGAGAGCGTGCAGTAGCCGACCAGGTCGTCGTAGGTGGCGTAGCGGGCGGTGGTCTGGTCCACCCGGTTGGCCTCGATCAGACGGCGGAACGGCTCGGGCGTCAGGCCGTGCCGGTCGACCAGCGGGACGAGGGGGCCCAGCAGCGGGTGCCGGGGCGGCTCGGCGCCGGCGGGGCGCAGCGCGGTCTCGAACACCCGGTCGAGGTCGCGCTCCAGTCCGTCGAGCAGCGCGAGCCGGAAGGAGACCTCCGCCGGGCTCGGCGGGCCGGGCTGGGCCGAAGGAGTGACGGGGGGCCGTTGCTCGATCCCGAGCAGGGCCGCGGTGGCGGCCGGATCGGCCAGGTCGCCGTCGCCGGCGTCGTCGACCAGCCGGGCGAAGCCGTAGACCGTCATCAGGTCACCGCGCCAGGCCGCGGGCAGGAAGAAGGGGGCGACCGGGAAGTTCTCCGCACCCGCCTTCTCCAGGGTCTGTCCCGTGGAAGGGTTCACCGGCGTATCTCTGGGCTGGGCCGAAGCCGACACTGCAGTCACTCCCCCGTTCTACACCGCTCGGTACCACCGGTCCGACTCGGACACGCGTCCGAGCGCGGGCGTCACGCAAGGCACACCGCCCCCGCGCCCCCAGCCTGACACCACGCGCCGCGCCCGAGAAGAGCGCCCCGCCCGGCGCACGGTGGCGCTCACCCCCGCGGCGGCGGGCCACCCGGGGGAGCGGCGCACGCCGAAGGGCCGGCCCCGGAGTGTTCCGGGGCCGGCCCTTCGGTGCCAGGCGCTGCGGCGGCGGGGGCGTTACGGGCGCTCGCCGCGCTCGTACCGGCCGACGACCTCCTCGGTCGGACCGTCCATGACCAGCTCGCCGGCCTCGATCCAGATGGTCCGCTCGCAGACCTCGCGGATCGAGTTGTTGTCGTGGCTGACCAGGAAGACCGTACCGGCCGAGCCGCGCAGCTCGTCGATGCGCTTCTTGCTGCGCTGCTGGAAGGCCTGGTCACCGGTGGCCAGCGCCTCGTCGATCAGCAGCACGTCGTGGGTCTTGGCGGCGGCGATCGAGAAGCGCAGCCGGGCGCCCATGCCGGAGGAGTAGGTGCGCATCGGCAGGGAGATGAAGTCGCCCTTGTCGTTGATCCCGGAGAACTCGACGATGTCCTGGTAGCGCGCCCGCACGTCGGCCGGGGACATCCCCATCGCCAGGCAGCCCAGGACGACGTTGCGCTCACCGGTGAGCTCGTTCATCAGGGCCGCGTTGACGCCCAGCAGCGAGGGCTGGCCGTTGGTGTAGATGCCGCCCTTCTCGGTCGGCAGCAGGCCAGCGATGGCGGCCAGCATGGTCGACTTGCCGGAGCCGTTGGAGCCGATCAGGCCGACCGCCTCGCCCTTGTACGCGGTGAAGCTGATGCCCTTGACCGCGTGCACCTCGCGCACGCCGGCGGCGCGCTTGCGGCTGATGATGCGGCTCAGCGCCGAGGTGGCGCTGCCCTTGCCGGAGCCGGCGCCGTGCACCCGGTAGACGATGTGCACGTCGTCGACGACGACGGTGGGCTCGCGGGCCACGCTCGTGGCCGGGACGGCGTCGCGCTTGCTCAGGTCGGTGTCAGCCACGGCCGTACTCCTCCTCGGCCTTCCAGAAGAAGACGTATCCGATGACGAACATCCCGACCGCCCAGGCGATGCCGTACGTCCACTGGTGCGGCGGCAGCGACTGGTGCGCGGGCTGGTGCTTGTTGTAGATGATCGGCGCGAAGGCGTGCCGGAGCAGGTCCATGTAGACCGAGGCCGGGTTGATGTTGCAGATCACCTGGATGTAGTGCGGCCACTTGTGGACCCGGTCCTGGATGCTGAACATCACGCCGGACAGGAACATCCAGGCCCGCATCACGAACGGGATCAGCTGGGAGATGTCACTGGTCTTGGCGCCGATCCGGGCGAAGATCAGCGAGACGCCGGTGTTGAACAGCGTCTGCAGGAGCAGCGCCGGGATGATCAGCAGCCAGGTCTTGCCCGGGGTGATGCCGGCGGCCAGCACGGTGACCACCAGCACGACCGTCGAGATCAGCAGCTGCTGGAGCTGGATCACGGTGAAGGCGATCGGCAGGCTGGCGCGCGGGAAGTGCAGGGCGCGGATCAGGCCGAGGTTGTCGGAGATCGCCCGGGTGCCGGACTGCACCGCGTTCTGGGTGAACTGGAAGATGAAGACGCCGATGCACAGCCAGGCGATGTAGGTGTGCGGCGGGAAGCCGTCCTTGTTCTCCAGGATGACGCCGAAGACCAGGTAGAACACGCCGCAGTTGAGCAGCGGGGTCACGACCTGCCACAGCTGGCCCAGCTTGGCGTCGGTGTACTGGGCCACCAGGCGGGCGGTGGCGAAGGCCCAGATGAAGTGGCGCCGGGCCCAGAGCTGCTTGGTGTAGGCGAGCAGCCCGGGCCGGGCACCGCTCACCGACAGGCCGTACTTGTCCGCAAGCTGCTTGGGGGTCAGGCCCGCGTCCGCCCCCCTCGGGGCTGAGAGGCTGACGGGTTCACTCACTGTCGACACATTCGTCCTTCGCGCGGGATCTGTCGGGGCGGCCGGTCGGCGGGGGTCCGCCGGCCTTGCGCCGATGGGGATCCACTGGGATCACGGGGGGATTCCGGCCGGCGTGTGGTCACCGGCCGTGGCGATCGATCACCTGATCCAATCAGATGATCGGAGGACGTCCCATCCTGGTCAGTCGCCAGACGGTACGCCATCGCATGGGCTTGCGCGGACCGCAGGGTTCGCGGAAACCCGCCCGGAATCCGCTCAGCCAGGCCCTCAACCCCTCCGCGGAGGGACGTCGGGCCAGGGTCAGCAGAAACCAGGTTCCCAGATAGAGAGGCACCAACGGGGCCGGAAGGTTCCGCCTCGCGAGCCAGACCCTGTTACGGGCCACGTTGTGGAAGTAGGCGGCGTGCCGGGCCGGCGAGGTCGCGGGGTGGTGCAGCACCACGTCCGCCCGGTAGTCGATGGCCCAGCCGGCGTCCAGGGCGCGCCACGCGAGGTCGGTCTCCTCGTGGGCGTAGAAGAACTCGGCCGGCAGCTGCCCGGCCTGCTCGAACACCTTGCAGCGCACGGCGCTCGCACCGCCCAGGAAGGTGGTCACCCGGGAGGAGCGCATCGGGTCGCTGGCGCGCAGCCGGGGGACGTGCCGGCGCTGGGTGACGCCGGTGTCCGGGTCCTCGATCCGGAAGGACACGATGCCCAGCTCCGGGTCGGCGGTGAAGGCCTCGCGCAGCAGGCGGGCGGAGTCGGTGCGCGGCAGCAGGCCGTCGTCGTCCAGGAAGAGGACGGCGTCCACCTCCCGGCCGTCCGGCCCGAACAGCTCGATGCCCACGTTGCGCCCGCCCGGGATGCCCAGGTTCTCCGGCAGCTCGACGGTGCGCACACCGGCCGGCAGCGGGGGCAGCTTCGCGCCCTGGCCGACCACGGCGAACTCGACCTCCGGGCCCTCCTGGGCACGGACGGACTCGATCAGGGCGTTGAGCTCGGCGGGCCGGTTGCCCATGGTGATGATCACGACGCCGAGGCGGAAGTCCTCCGCGGTGGTGGTGGAGGTGGTCATCGGAGCCTGCTCGAGAGGACGATGCTCAGCAGGTGCAGCACGGTCTGCAGCATGGCGATCGCCGCCAGCACCACGACCGCGATCCGGGTGAAGAACAGTCCGCCGTGCACGGCGTCGGCGATCCCGGCCGCCAGGATGAACAGCGAGGCCTCGACCGCGCCGACCAGGCGGTGGAACTTGAGCAGCGAGGCGGCCCGGCGGGCCTTGGCCACCGAGGCGGACCGCGGCACCGAGGCGCTGTCCTCGACGGCCGTCAGGCCGCTGCGGGCCCGGGCCACGTCCACCAGGTCCGTCTCGGACTTGATCAGGATCGCGCCGAGCGCGGCCAGCGTGCCCAGGAACGCCCACTCCCAGTGCGAGCCGCCGCCCTCGCGGTGCAGCAGGTCGGTGGCGCGCAGGCCGAGGCCGGTCAGCAGGGCCGCCTCGGACATGTAGTGCCCGACCCGGTCCAGGTAGACGCCGGTGAGCGAGGTCTGCCGGCGCCAGCGGGCCACCTCGCCGTCCACGCAGTCCAGCAGCAGGTAGACCTGGATCAGCAGGGCGCCCAGGACGGCGCCGGTGATGCCCGGCACGACCAGGGCGGCGCCGGCCAGGATGCCGGTGAACATCATCAGGTAGGTCAGGCCGTTGGGCGTGATCGCCGTCATGGTGGACAGCACGCGGGTGATCCGCAACGAGATCTTCCGCATGTAGAGGCGCCCGGCCCAGTGCTCGGCGCTGCGGCGCTGGAGCATGCCCTCCGGGTGGATCACCGCCCGCAGCTCCTCGATCGAGGGCCGGCGGGTCAGGTCCACCGGGGGCCGCTCGGCGCCCGCGGTGGAGGGGTCAGCTGTTGACGGCTTGGACATAGTCGGCGTACGCGTCCCTGATTGCGGAAGGGGAGAGGTCGAGGTGTTCCAGGATGGTGTAGCGGCCCGGGCGGGTGTTCGGAGCGTAGTGCACCGCCTCGGTGAACTCCGTTTCGGTGAAACCCATCTGAGCCGCGGTCACCGGCAGCCCGTGGCTCCTCAGTCGCTCCACGATCAGACCGGTCAGCTCGCGCTCGCCCCGCAGGAAGCTGGCGAACGCCGCGCCGAGGCCGACCTGTTCGCCGTGCTGGGCGGAGCGCTTGGGGTACATCACGTCCAGGGCATGGCAGATCTCGTGGCAGGCACCCGAGGAGGGCCGGGAACTGCCCGCGATGTTCATCGCGATGCCGGACAGTACCAGGGCTTCCGCGAGGGCCGTCAGGAGGTCCTGGTCCTGAGTGCTTCCTGGGTGCCGCAGCAGGTTCTCGCCCGCCGAGCGGGCCATCGCGACGGCCAGTCCGTCCACCGGTTCGCCGGTGACGGCGTGCGACAACTCCCAGTCCGCGCAGGCCGAGATGTTGGAGACGACGTCCCCGATGCCGGCCGCCACGAAGCGCTGCGGGGCCTGCCGGATCACGTCCAGGTCGACGATGATGCCGATCGGGCTGGGGACCCCGTAGGAGCCCCGGCCGGCATCGTTGTCGAGGGTGGAGACCGGGGAGCAGATGCCGTCGTGCGCGAGGTTGGTGGCCACCGCGACCACCGGCAGGCCGACCCGGGCGGCGGCGTACTTGGCGGCGTCGATGATCTTGCCGCCGCCGAGGCCGACGACCGCGTCGTAGTGCTTGCCGCGCATCTCCTCGGCGAAGCGCACCGCGCTGTCGAGGCTGCCGTCGTCCACGTTGTACCAGTCGGCGCCGGGCAGGGCCGGCTCCAGGCGCTCGCGCATCGCGGCGCCGGAGCCGTTGCTGATCGCCACCGCGATCCGGCCCGAGGCCGACAGCCTCTGGTCCGCGAGGATGCCGCCGAGCGCGTCCAGCGCGCCCGGGCGGATCTCCGCGAACAGCGGCGACGGGACCAGTCGGGTCAGTACTGGCACGCGATCTCCCGGGCCTTCGCCAGGTCGTCGTGGTTGTCGACCTCGACCCAGGACACCTCGCCGATCGGCTGCACGTCGATCCGCAGGCCCCGGTCGACCATCTCCTGGTAGCCGTCCTCGTAGTACAGCTGGGGGTCGCGCTCGTAGGTGGCGCGCAGTGCGTCGGTCAGGTCGGCGGCCGCGGCCGGGTTGATCACGGTGACGCCGATGTACTCGCCGGTCGCCTCGGCCGGGTCCATCAGCTTGGTGATGCGGCGCATGCCGGCGGCCGGGTCGACGACGACCTTCATCTCCTCGTCGGCGAGCTTCTTCACCGTGTCCAGGGCAAGCAGGATGCCGGGGGCCCGGCCCTCCTCGACGAGGCGCTGGTTGCCCTCCAGCATGGTGCGCTGGACGGAGGCCGGGTGGACGGTGTCGCCGTTGGCCAGCAGCAGGCCCTCGGCGAACAGCTCGCGGGCGCACCAGAGCGAGTAGGCGTTGTTCCACTCCTCCGCCTTGTCGTTCTCGACCAGGTGGAGCTTGACCCCGTACTTGCTCTCCAGGGCGTCCTTGCGGTCGTACACCGCCTCCTTGCGGTAGCCGACGACGATCGCCGCCTCGCGCAGTCCGACCTCGGCGAAGTTGCCCAGGGTGAGGTCCAGGACGGTCCGCTCCCCGTCGACCGGCACCAGCGCCTTGGGCAGGGTGTCGGTGTACGGGCGCAGCCGGCGGCCGGCGCCGGCTGCCAGAACGAGGCCGATCATGCGGGGTCTCCTGATCCGTGGTGCGTCGTGCGGTCCGCGCGGGGATGTGCCGACGGGCCCGGCGGCGCTGTTGCCGGTCGGGACGGCGTACGGCCGGGCCCTGCGGCGGCGCGCCGGACCGGCACAGATCCGGGCAGCGTGTCGTAAGCGATGGTAGGCGACCCGGGCGACGCGCCCGAACGGGACCGGAGGCGCCGAGGTGACGACACGGTGGAGGTGCGGTGATCGAACAGAATGGGAACGGATACCGAACTGGTCTTCGGGACGAATGACCCTTCCGGGGGCTTCCCCGACCGTTTCCGGTACGGATCCGGACTCCCCCGCGTCATGATCCGCCCGGTTGTGCGTGGGACCCGTCCGGACCGCCACCCATACGGCAGACTGGAGCCCGACGCCGGCGCCGGTGCCCGCGCCGCGTCCCGAGCCCCCCGACGGGTGCCCACGGCGCGCTCGACGCGCTCGACGCTCCCGTTGCTCCCGCTCCCCCTCCCGAAAGAGGCCCCATGCCCCAGAGTCCGCCGACCGACCCGACCCACTTCGCCGCCGAGATCGACAGCGGCCTGGACGTGGAGACAGACGTGACGGTCGACCCCCGGGCCACCGCCCCCTCGAGCACCGAGATCCTGCTGGAACTGGTCGACGACGAGGGCGTCACCATCGGCACCGGTGAGAAGCTCTGGGCCCACCAGCAGCCGGGCCGGCTGCACCGGGCCTTCTCGGTCTTCCTGTTCGACCGCCAGGGGCGGCTGCTGCTCCAGCGCCGGGCGCTCACCAAGTACCACTCCCCCGGCGTCTGGTCGAACACCTGCTGCGGGCACCCGTACCCGGACGAGCCGCCCTTCGTGGCCGCCGCCCGGCGCACCGCCGAGGAGCTGGGCATCGCGCCGGCGCTGCTGTGCGAGGCCGGCACCGTCCGCTACGACCTGCCGGACGAGGCCACCGGGCTGATCGAGCGGGAGTGGAACCACCTGTTCGTCGGGCTGGTCACCGCGCCGGTCCAGCCGGACCCGGAGGAGGTCGAGGACTTCGCCTTCGTGACCGCGCAGGAGCTGCGCGAGCTGCGGGCGGAGCGGCCGTTCTCGGTCTGGTTCGAGACCGTCTTCGAGGCCGCGCTGCCGGGGATCCGGGAGATCGCCGGTCGGGACTGGTAGCGGAAGCGGGTCCGTGGAGGTGGCCGTCCCCGGCCGGGGGCGGCCGTCTTCGTGCGGGGCGCCGTCGTCGCCTGTGGCCGCTGCGGCGGTGAGCGCCGTCGAGGGGGCGCCCCTCAGGGCTCGGGCTCCGGGGGGACGGGTAGCGAGGCCCAGATGACCTTGCCGCCCTCCCCCGTGTGCTCCACGTCGCACACCCCGCCCGCCTGGAGGGTGACACTCTTCACCAGCAGCAGGCCGCGCCCGCCAGTGCGGCCGGTGTCGCTCTCCAGGGCCTTCGGCCGGTACGGGTCGCCGTCCTCGACCGAGACCCGCACCCAGCCCCGGCGCACCGACAGCTCGGTGGTCACCTCGGGCGAAAGCTCGGCCGCGTGCCTCACCGCGTTGCCGACCAGCTCGGAGACGATCAGCAGCACGTCGTCCACCAGCTCCTGGTAGCGCACCCCGGTCATGCCCTGGGCCAGCAGGCGGTCCCGCACCGCGTGGCGGGTGCGCGGCACGGAGGCCTCGACGGCGGGCACCCGGAAGCGCCACACGCCCTCGGCGGGACCGTCGGCGGTCGGTCGGCGGCCCGATCGGGCGCCGCGTCTCGGCTCGGCCTTCGCCGCCCCGCTGATCTGCTCCACGTCCAGCCGCCCTTCGTCCGCGACCCGGGAATCAGGCGATCCGCATCATGGCGCCCTCGGTCCACAGAGGCTAGGAGAGCGGTCGGTACGGCCGTGGCACCGTCGACAAGTTGCCCGTGTCGGATCGGTTCCGACCGGAACCGATCGCCGGCTGGGGCGTAACCGATCGTTTGCTTCACCCTCGCCACCGCTTCGCCCGGCGTTCGAGCGCCCTCGCGAGCCGTCCCAGCCAGTCCGGACGGACCGGGCGTCCCACGGCCCGGCCCCCTTGCGGCGGGGGCGCGGCGGGGGCGAGGCGGGTCGGCGGCCCTGGCGAGGTGGGGGGCGGGGCCGGGGCCGAGGAAACGCAGGTGAGAAGCACTCCGGAAGCCTGGTAATGTTCTCTCTGTCGCCGAGGGGGCGAGAGAAAAACCCCCGAAGCACACACCCTGTCCGGGTGGCGGAATGGCAGACGCGCTAGCTTGAGGTGCTAGTGCCCTTTATCGGGCGTGGGGGTTCAAGTCCCCCCTCGGACACAACCGAAATTCCCCGTGGAATCCGAAAGGATCCCGCGGGGAATTTCCTTTTTCCGGCCCGCGGCCGACTCCCCCTCGTGATCCACCGCCGATGGCGGTGTGGCGCCGGTCTCGTTGAGCGGTCCCGGCCGTCCGGAAACCGGACACGAGATGGCAACGATCGGGCGGTTTGAGCTTCCTCTGAGGTATTCGCCCCATTTGAAACCATAGGCTGCTGGGGTTTGTCCGGAATACCGACCCAAAACCGTAAAAGCGCCGACACCATCCGCTGAACCCCGAGCGAGAGGACCGATACGTTGAGTGAGCCCGATTCGCCGACGGCATCACACCAGAACTACCGCCGATCGCTCGGCACGATCAGCCTGACCGCGGTCGGGCTCGGCTCGATCATCGGCTCCGGCTGGCTGTTCGGCGCCGAGCGGGCCGCCAGGCTGGCCGGCCCCGCCTCGATCCTCGCCTGGGTGATCGGCGCCGCCGTGGCGCTCACCATCGCGCTCACCTACAGCGAGCTCGGGTCGATGTTCCCCAAGGCCGGCGGCATGGTCCGGTACGGCCAGTACTCGCACGGCTCGCTGGCCGGCTACCTGGCCGCCTGGGCCAACTGGATCGCCATCGTCTCGGTCATCCCGGGTGAGGCCACCGCGTCCGTCCAGTACATGAGCTCCTGGCACTTCGGCTGGGCCAAGGGCCTGTACGACGGCAAGGAACTCACCCTCAGCGGGGTGGCGCTGGCCAGCGTGCTGCTGGTCGTGTACTTCGTCCTCAACTGGTTCGCGATCACGCTGTTCGCCAAGACCAACACGGCGATCACCGTGTTCAAGGTCGTCGTGCCGACGCTGACCGCCGGCGCGCTGCTCCTCGCGCACTTCGACACCTCGCACTTCACCCAGGAGGGCGGCTTCGCCCCGAACGGCTGGAGCGCGGTGTTCACCGCCGTCGCCGTCTCCGGCATCGTCTGGGCCTTCAACGGCTTCCAGTCCCCGCTCAACCTGGCCGGCGAGGCCCGCAACCCCGGCAAGTCGCTGCCCAAGGCCGTCATCGGCTCGATCCTGATCGCCCTGGTGATCTACGTCGCGCTGCAGGTGGCGTTCATCGGCGCCATCCCGGCCGCGGACCTGTCGAACGGCTGGAGCAGCCTCTCCTACACCTCGCCGCTCGCGGACCTCGCGATCGCCTGGGGCATCAACTGGCTCGCACTGCTGCTGTACGCGGACGCCTTCGTCTCGCCGTCCGGCACCGGCATGATCTACGCCGCCACCACCTCGCGCATGATCCACGGCGTGCAGGAGAACGGCCACCTGCCGAAGCTCTTCGGCAAGGTCGACGCCAAGACCGGCATCCCGCGCCCGGCGCTGCTGCTGAACCTGGTGGTCGCCTTCCTGTTCCTCGCGGTCTTCCGCGGCTGGGGCTCGCTGGCCGAGATCGTCTCCGTCGCCACCGTGATCTCGTACATCACCGGCCCGGTCGCCGTGATGGCGCTGCGCCGGCTCGCGCCGGACCTCCAGCGCCCGGTGAAGCTCAAGGCCATGCCGGTGATCGCGCCGATCGCGATGGTCTTCGGCTCGCTGGTGCTCTACTGGGCCCGCTGGCCGCTCACCGGCAAGGTCATCCTGCTGATGGCCGCCGGTCTGCCGATCTGGGCCTGGTACGAGCTGCGCAAGCCCTTCGAGCAGTTGAAGCCGCACCTCAAGGCGGGCGCCTGGATGGTCGCCTACCTGTTCGTGATGGCCGGGGTCTCCTGGGCCGGCAGCTCCGACTTCGGCGGGCACGGCTACCTGCCGGAGGGCTGGGACCTGCTGATCGTGGCCGCGATCGGCCTGGCGTTCTACTACTGGGGCGTTGCGAGCGCCTGGGCCAACCCCTCGCTGGCCGAGGTGCGCCGCGAGCTGGCGGCCGAGGCTGAGGCGGAGGCTGAGGCGTCCGCCGGGGCTGCGGGCAACGCCGGGGACGCGGAGCCTTCGCGGGTCTGAGCGGGTACACAGCTGGGAAGGGCCGGTCGGGTTTCCGACCGGCCCTTCGGCGTCTCCGGGGTGGGGGTGCTGCGGCCAGTGGTGGCGGGGGGCCGGAGCGACTCCGGTCAGCGGCTCCGCGCACGGCTCCGGGCGCGGCGGATCGCCGAGGTGACCAGCGGGGGCAGCAGGTCCTTGGCGGCGCGCTTGGCGACGTTGACCGGGCGGCGCGCCTCGGCGGCGCGGGCGCGGCGGGCGGCGAGCTCCAGCGCGGCCTCGTCCCGGGCCGTCCGGTCCGCGTCCCCGGGCACCGGCGCCCCGATCCCCGGGGGCCGGTGCCGGGAGGGGCGGAACGGCTGGATGCCCTCCGAGCTGCCGGTCATCCGCAGCACCTGCCGGTGGTTGAGGGTCTCGGTGCTGAGCTCGCAGCCGACCGCGAGGCCGACCCGGTCGAGCAGGTCGCGCTGGAACGGCTCCGGGTCGCCCCAGGTGCCGTAGAACTTGCACTCGGTGAGCAGGATCGGCCGGAGTCCGTGGTTGAACACGGCCTCCCAGGTCGCCGCCGCGACGCCGGGGGTGTGCTGGGCCCGGTAGTCGTCCAGGGCCACGACGCCCTCGTCCCGCAGCGCGGTCCGGGCCACCTGGAGGTCGCCCACCACGTGCTCGTACAGGTGCGAGGCGTCGATGTGGACGAAGCGGTAGGCCCCCGCCGGGACCCGTCCGCCCGCGAGCGCCGAGGTCGGGGCCTGGACGATGTCCGGCAGCCGGTCGTGGAAGGACAGGTAGTTGGCCTCGAAGGCCGACCGGGTCAGCGTCTTCCGGTAGGAGTGTTCCATCTCGCCGGAGTTCTCCTCGTCCGGCGCGTCCGAGTCGAACAGGTCACAGACAGTGAACGTCTCGCCGGGTCGGAGGTGCTCCCCGATCACGATCGCGCTGCGGCCGAGGTAGGCGCCCATCTCCATGAGGTCGCCGGTGACGCCCAGCCGCGCCTGGCGCCCGAGGAACCACTCGAAGGAGTGCCGGTCGTGGTCCCAGAACCATCCCGGAACGTCGTCCAGCACGGCCGGTCCGCCGGGCTGCTGCGGTTCGCCCTTCAACGCGGTGTCGGTCACGGGATGCTCCTTAGCAGTACGGATGACCTGCGGGTCCTGAGCCGGCACCTCGGCGCGGTGACGGCCGGCCCGGCCCCGGGCCCGAACCGGACCACCGCTCGTGCGCGGGGCGCTCCCCATCGACAGTAGGCCCCCGCCGCGGAGTCCGCCGCAAACCGGAAGCGGGGGCTCCGTCCGGGTGCTCCGTCCGGGGCGTCCACCCGCTCACCCGTCCGCTCATCCGTCCCGCTCACCCATCTGCTCGGCCGTCCCGCGGCCGGAGCTGAACACGGCCCGGCGGGTGGCGTACGTCCATTCTGTCCCGAACGGCCACCCCGTGTCACCGGCCCTGCGGATGATCTTCGTCGCATCTGCCGCGCCTACCGTGGAGCGGGCGGCCCGGACGGCGGGCCCGGACGCGGGGAGCGGATCGGTATGACGACGGAACAGCAGGACCTGACTTGTACTCAGAACTCTTCCATCGCCGCCGAGTTGGTGGCGATGATGGCCGAGGACAACGCGGCCGCGCGGCTGGCGCACAGCCCCGACCTGGCCGAACAGGCCCTCTGGCGGCGGCTCACCGCCCGGCACGGGGACCGGCTCTCGGAGATCGTGGCGGAGCACGGCTGGCCCACCGAACGGGCCGTCGGCGCCGAGGCCGCCCGGGCCGCCTGGCTGCTCGCCCAGCACGCGGACCGCCAACTGGACGTCCAGCGGCGGGCGGTGGAGCTGATGGCCGAGGCGGTCGCGGAGGGCGCCGCAAGCGCCCGTGACCTGGCCTTCCTCCAGGACCGACTGGCCGTCAACGAGGGCCGGGAGCAGCGGTACGGGACCCAGATCGGTGCGGTGGTGGACGGCCGGCAGGTGCCCTGGCCGTGCGAGGACCCGGAGCGGCTGGACGAACGCCGGGCGCAGGTCGGGATCGAGGCGTTCGACGAGTACACCGCACGGTTCGCCCCCGAGTGACCGGCCGGTCAGCTCGGCGGGATTGGCTCTTGCGCGCGGCTGTCCGGCCGCCTTGACTGACCTTCCGACTCGCACAGTCGGCCGAAGAGCGGCTGACCAGCTGAAAGGATGATCCGTGCAGCAGGAGTACGCGGAGTACGGCGACCAGTACATCGACGGCGCCTGGCGGCCCTCCCGGGACTCCGGCACGATCCCCGTGCTCAACCCAGCCACCGAGCAGGTGCTCGCCACCGTGCCGGCCGGCGCTGCGGCCGACGTTGACGCCGCAGTTACCGCGGCCCGCCGGGCGGCCCGGGGCTGGGCCGCCACCACCCGCGAGGAGCGGCTGGCGCTGCTCACCCGGCTGCGGGACGGACTGGCCGACGCCCAGGCGGAGATCACCTCGACCGTGGTCGCCGAACTGGGCGCCCCGGTCGGCTTCGCGGGAGCCGTGCACGCCGGGCTGCCGCTGACCGTGGCGACCTCCTACCTGAGCCTGCTGGCCGGGTACTCCTTCGAGGAGCGGATCGGCAACTCGGTGGTGTTCGCCGAGCCGGCCGGGGTGGTCGCGGCGATCACGCCGTGGAACTACCCGCTGCACCAGATCGTCGCCAAGGTCGTCCCGGCGCTGGCGGCCGGCTGCCCGGTGGTCCTCAAGCCGGCCGAGGACACCCCGCTGGTGGCCCGGGTGTTCGCCCGGCTGGTGGACGAAGCCGGCTTCCCGGCCGGGGTGTTCAACCTGGTGACCGGCACCGGGGCGGTCGCGGGCGCGGCGCTCGCCGCCCATCCGGAGGTGGACGTGGTGTCCTTCACCGGCTCCACCGCCGTCGGCCGGCAGGTCGCCGAGGCGGCCGGGCGCGGGCTCAAGCGGGTCGCCCTGGAGCTGGGCGGCAAGTCCGCCAACGTGGTGCTGCCGGGCGCCGACCTGGCCCGGGCGGTGAACGTGAACGTCGCCAACGTCTTCGCCAACTCCGGCCAGACGTGCAGCGCCTGGACCCGGCTGCTGGTGCACGTGGACCAGTACGAGGAGGCGCTCGCGCTCGCCGCCAAGGCCGCCGAGAAGTACGTCCCGGGCGACCCGGCCGACCCGCGGACCCGGATCGGCCCGCTGGTCAACGCCCGGCAGCTGGAGCGGGTGCGCGGCTACCTGGAGGGCGCGCTCGCCCAGGGCGCCCGGCTGGTGGCCGGCGGCCCGGAGCCGCTGGCCGAACTCCCCACCGGCCACTACGTCCGGCCGACCGTCCTCGCCGACGTCACCCCGGAGATGACGGTGGCCCAGGAGGAGGTCTTCGGGCCCGTCCTGGCGGTCCTCCCCTACCGCGACGAGGACCACGCGGTCGAGATCGCCAACGGCACGGCCTACGGGCTGGCCGGCGGCGTCTGGGCGGCGAACACCGACACCGCCGCCGCCTTCGCCCGCCGCCTGGACACCGGACAGGTGGACCTCAACGGCGGCCGGTTCAACCCGCTGGCGCCGTTCGGCGGCTACAAGGACTCCGGGCTCGGCCGCGAGCTGGGTCGGCACGGGCTGGAGGAGTTCCTGCAGTACAAGTCGCTCCAGTACTAGGGGGTTTGACCGCCGGGCCGCCGAACTTCCCTTCGGCGGCCCGGAGTCACGACCGGCGCTGCCGGTCCGGTCAGACCAGGTCGACGCCCGGGTAGAGGGGGAACGGGGCCAGCAGGTCGGCGGCGCGCTTGGCGACACCGTCGCGGAGGGCCTCGTCGAGCGCGTAGTTCGCCTTGGACGGGGCGCCGTTGGCCGCGGTGGTGGGGGTGGTGCCGCGCAGGACGGTGTCGATCAGGGCCGCGATCTCGTCCATCTCGGCGGCGCCCAGGCCGCGGGTGGTCAGCGCCGGGGTGCCCAGCCGCACGCCCGAGGTGTACCAGGCGCCGTTCGGGTCCTGCGGGACGGAGTTGCGGTTGGTGACGATGCCCGAGTCCAGCAGCGCCGCCTCGGCCTGACGGCCCGTCAGGCCGTAGCCGGAGACGTCGGCGAGCACCAGGTGGTTGTCGGTGCCGCCGGTGACCAGCTTGCCGCCGCGGCGCAGCAGGCCCTCGGCGAGCGCCCGGGCGTTGTCGACCACGGCCTGGGCGTAGGACCGGAACTCGGGGCGGCGGGCCTCGGCGAGGGCGACGGCCTTGGCGGCCATCACGTGCGAGAGCGGGCCGCCGAGCACCAGCGGGCAGCCGCGGTCGACGTGTTCGGCCAGCTCGGCGGTGCTGAGCACCATGCCGCCGCGCGGGCCGCGCAGGGACTTGTGGGTGGTCGTGGTGACGATGTGGGCGTGCGGCACCGGGTCGTGGTCGCCGGTCAGCACCTTGCCCGCGACCAGGCCGGCGAAGTGCGCCATGTCGACCATGAGGGTCGCGCCGACCTCGTCCGCGATCTCGCGCATCCGGCGGAAGTCCACCAGGCGCGGGTAGGCGGAGTAGCCGGCCACCAGGATCAGCGGGCGGAACTCGCGGGCGGTCTCGCGCAGCGCGTCGTAGTCGATCAGGCCGGTGACCGGGTCGGTCCCGTAGCTGCGCTGCTCGAACATCTTGCCGGAGATGTTGGGCCGGAAGCCGTGGGTGAGGTGGCCGCCGGTGTCCAGCGACATGCCGAGCATCCGCTGGTTGCCGAGCTCCTGGCGCAGCTCGGCCCAGTCCTGCTCGGTGAGGTCGTTGACGTTGCGTACCTTGGCCCGCTCCAGGGCCGGGCTCTCGACCCGCTGGGAGAGCACCGCCCAGAAGGCGGTGAGGTTGGCGTCGATGCCCGAGTGCGGCTGGACGTAGGCGTGTTCGGCGCCGAACAGCTCGCGGGCGTGCTCGGCGGCGATCGCCTCGACGGTGTCGACGTTGCGGCAGCCGGCGTAGAAGCGGCGGCCGACGGTGCCCTCGGCGTACTTGTCGCTGAGCCAGTTGCCCATGGCGAGCAGGACGGCCGGGGAGGCGTAGTTCTCGCTGGCGATCAGCTTGAGCGAGGCGCGCTGGTCCTCCAGCTCCCGGCCGATGGCGGCGGCGATCCGGGGCTCCACGCCGGCCACCACGTCCAGGGCGCTGCGGAAGGAGGTGTCGGCGGCGGGGCTCGCGGTGGTGTGCGGCTGGGCGGGGGTCGGCTGGGGCTGCGACTGCGCGGGGGTCCGGTCGGACTCGGGGTGCTGGGCCATGGCGGTCTCCTGGTGGGGATGCGGGCGGCCCAGGCGCTCGGCAACGACGTGAGGATCCACGGGACCGCTTCCCGATGGTCGATTCCATCCCTACGCGCCAGTCGCGGTCCTCCGGGATCGTACCAATACCCCGGGGACTGTGGCGGAGGTCTCAGAATGCGGAACGGGCGGTCCGCTTCGATGCGGTATGTCCGTTCTCCCGCAACGGCCGTGTTGCGGGGAAATGAAGCCGCCACAATTCCCGAAACAGTCCGGAAGGAATTGCCGCGACGTGCCTTCCGGTGATTTGCGGAAGGCCGGACGCATCCGATCTGATGTCGCTCGAACGGCCGCCGGGAAACCCCCGGGAGCCGGTTCGGAAATGCCCACCAGCGCACCCTCACCCATGGGGCGGCGGAGAAATTCGGGGAGTACGCCTCTCATGGCAGCGGTCGAGAAAGTCGCAGTTACCGGCCCGACCCCCGGGCCCGCCGCACCGAGCCTGCTGCGCCGGGTGCTGCGCGACCGGGTCGGCGCCGCCGCCTGCGCCGTCGTCCTGTTGTTCCTGCTGCTCGCCCTGGCCGCGCCGCTGGTCGCCGCCCTGTACGGGAAGAACCCGGTCGAGCACTACGGCCAGAACACTCCGGGCCTGCTCAGCGACGGCGGCCTGCCCGTACTGCCGAACGGCGGGATATCCGGCGAGTTCTGGTTCGGCCTGGAGCCCGGCCTCGGCCGGGACGTGCTGACCCAGCTGCTGTACGGCATCCGCACCTCGCTGCTGATCGCCTTCGCCGCGGCCGCCGTGACCACCACGCTCGGCGTGCTGGCCGGGGTCGCGGTCGGCTACCTCGGCGGGATCGCGGACCGGCTGTTCGGGTTCCTCGCCAATGTGCTGCTGGCCTTTCCGACCCTGCTCCTGCTGCTCGCGCTCAGCCCGGTGATCCAGTCCCGACTGGTCGATCCGGGCGCCGCGGAACCGGAGTGGATGCAGTTCCTGGTGCTGATCCTGGTCTTCTCCGCGTTCGGCTGGATTCCGCTCGCACTTTCCCTCCGGGCCACCGTCCGCTCGCTCCGGGAAAGGGATTTCGTGCAGTCCGCCCGGGCGCAGGGTGCGAGCCGCTTCCACATCGTCGTCCACGAACTGCTGCCGAACGTCCGCTCCCAGCTGATCGTGCACGCCACCATGGCCGTACCGACCTTCGTCGCCTCCGAGGCCGCGCTGTCCTTCCTCGGCGTCGGCGTCACCGAGCCCGTCCCCGACTGGGGGCGGATGATCTCGCGCGGCTCGGAGGTCTTCCAGGCCGACCCGACGTACCTGGTCTTCCCGGGCGCGGCCCTGCTGGTGTTCGTGCTCGCCTTCAACCTGCTCGGCGACGCCGTCCGGGACGCCCTGGACCCGCGCCGCGCCCGCTGAGCCCCTCCGCTTCCCCCGCTCCTTCCGCTTCCCCCTTCCTTGCGTCCCCCTCCCCTGATCAACCATCCGAGCCCGCCCCGATC
Organism: Kitasatospora sp. NPDC029367; assembly: GCF_055569135.1. Taxonomy (NCBI): domain Bacteria; kingdom Bacillati; phylum Actinomycetota; class Actinomycetes; order Kitasatosporales; family Streptomycetaceae; genus Kitasatospora; species Kitasatospora sp. NPDC029367. The sequence goes on along the minus strand of NZ_JBVHYH010000001.1, from coordinate 414,006 downwards.
CGAACGAGTCGGGGCAAGGAGAGATTCGTCATGCGCTGGACCAAACCGTCGCTCGCCGTCATCGCCACCGCCCTGCTGGCGACCTCCTGCTCGGCCGGCGCGGGCAGCACCGGCTCCGCCGCAGGCGGGGCCCCGGCCAAGGAGACCTCGCCACTGACCGCCGCGCTCGGTACCGAGAAGGACAGCGCGGGCCCCGCCCCGGCCGTCCCCGGCGCCCGCCCGGGCGGCACGGTCAACGTGTACAACAGCGTCGAGTTCCGCCACCTGGACCCGCAGAAGGTCTACGCGGGCGCCGGGTACAACGCCTCGCTGCTCTGGGGCCGCCAGCTGACGCAGTACCAGGTCGTCGACGGCAAGGCCAAGCTGGTCGGCGACCTGGCCACCGACACCGGCACCCCGACCGACGGCGGGCGCACCTGGACGTACCGGCTCAAGGAGGGCGTGGCCTGGGAGGACGGCAAGCCGATCACCGCCCAGGACGTCAAGTACGGGATCGAGCGCACCTTCGGCAAGGGCTACGAGGTCGGCCCGCCGTACTGGCCGCAGTGGCTCACCGGCGAGGCCAGCTACGAAGCCGCGCGCGCCAAGTACGCCGGACCGCAGGCCGGCGACCTGGACGCGATCCAGACCCCGGACGAGCGCACCCTGGTCCTCCACTTCCCGCAGCCGCAGGCCGACGTGCCGTACATGGCCGCGCAGTCCTCCTCCTCGCCGGTGCGCCGGGACAAGGACACCGGGACGGACTACGACCGGCTGCCGTTCGCCACCGGCCCGTACCGGATCGTCGAGCACGTCCAGAACACCCGCATGGTGCTGGAGCGCAACCCGGCCTGGAAGGCGGACACCGACCCGATCCGCAACCAGTACCCGGACAGGTTCGTGTTCACGTACGGCAAGGAGGCGCTCAACGGCAACCAGCAGATCCTCTCCGGGCGGGACGGCGGCGCCAACGCCACCACCGCCTCCGACGAGCTCTCCCCCGAGCTGTACCAGACCACCGACACCGACCCCAAGGCCAAGGACCTGGTCGTCTCCGGCCGCCGGGGCGCCTTCGTCACCCAGCTGGTGATCAACAACGAGCGGGTGCCGGACATCGAGGTGCGCAGGGCGCTCAACCTCGCCTACCCGCGCCAGCAGGCCCGGCAGATACAGGGCGGCTCCCGGACCGGCGAGCTGGCCACCACGCTCAGCTCGCCCGCGCTGATCGACTGGCAGAAGTACGACCTCGACCCGGCCCGGCCCGCGGGCGACCCGGAGGCCGCCAAGGCCGCGCTCGCCAAGGCCGGGCAGGCACCGACGAGCCTGACCTACGCGTACAAGAACACCCCGGACGGGCAGCGCGTCGCCCAGGTGCTGGTGGACGGCTTCGGCAAGGCGGGCATCACCGTGGTGCCCAAGCCGATCGACCCCAAGGCCTTCCTGGACGAGGTGCACCGGGCGGACTCCCCGTACGACCTGTTCGAGGAGACCAGCTCCGTCGACTGGCCCACCCCGTCCACGCTGATCCCGTTCTCCTTCGACGGCCGGGCCGGCAGCGACATCAACTCCGCGCGCTACCGCAACCCTGCGGTCGACAAGGAGATCGACCGGATCAACCAGATCGGCGAGCCGCGCGCCAAGGCCAAGGAGCTGTACGCGCTGGAGCAGACCGTGATGAAGGACCTGCCGGTGCTGCCGCTCACCTACCCGACGGTCAACCAGCTGCGCGGCAGCAACGTCGGCGGGGCGGTCATCCACCCGATCTACGGGGCGGTCGGGCTGACTTGGCTGTACCTGAAGTCCTGAGGGGCTGAGGACTGAGGGCCTGAGGTCCGTTCCCGCTGCCCGCTGCCCGCTGCCCGCTGCCCGCTGCCCGCGGGAACGGACCTCCCCGCCCTGCACGTCCCGCTCCCGTCCTGCTCCCGTCCCGTCGACCCCGGATCGGCCATGCTCTCCTTCGCCCTGCGGCGGACCCTCCAGGCGCTCGGCGTCCTGCTCGCGGTCTCCGCCGCCGCCTTCGCCCTCTTCTACGCCGCGCCCGCCGACCCCGCCCGGGCCGCCTGCGGCCCGCGCTGCGACAGCGGACAGATCGCGGCGGTGCGCCAGAGCATGGGCCTGGACCAGCCGCTGCTCGCCCAGTACACCGACTACCTGGTCGGTGTGGTCGCCGGGCGGGACGTCAACGACGTGGACGGCTCGGTCATCCAGTGTGCGGCCCCCTGCCTCGGCTACTCCTACCGGCTGCACCAGCCCGTCTCCGAGGCGCTGGCCGAGCACCTGCCGGTCACCTTCTCGCTGACCGCCGGGGCGCTCGCCGTCCTGCTGGTCCTCGGCCTCGGCACCGGGTTCGTCTCCGCGCTGCGGCACGGCCGCCGCACCGACCGGCTGCTGTCCGGCTTCACCCTGGTCGGCGCGAGCGTGCAGATCTACTTCCTCGGCTACCTCGCGCAGTGGGCGCTGGTGTACTCGACGGGCCTGCTGCCGCTGCCCTCCTACACCCCGCCGGGCGAGGACCCGGCGGCCTGGGCGGGCGGGATGCTGCTCCCCTGGCTCGTCCTCGGCTTCGTCAACTCGGCCGTGTTCGCCCGGCTCTCGCGCTCCCAGCTGCTGGAGACCATGAACGAGGAGTACGTCCGCACCGCCCGCGGCAAGGGGCTGGGGCGGCTGCGCGCCCACCTCAAGTACACCTCGCGCGGGGCCGCCGGGCCGCTGGTGCAGTTGCTCGGACTGGAGGCCGGGGTGCTGCTCGGCGGGGCGGTGATCACCGAGACGGTGTTCGGGCTGAACGGGGTCGGCCGGTTCGCCGCCCAGGCGGTGTCCGGGCAGGACCTGCCGGCCGTGGTCGGCGCGGTGCTGCTGGCCGCCTGCTTCGTGGTGCTGTTCGTCGCGCTGGCGGACCTGGCGGTGGCCTGGCTCGACCCGCGCATCCGGCTGGGCTGAGAGGAACCGCAACGATGAAGTCTCCCGAATCCCAAGGTGGTCATGCGGTGAACGCCGAACCGGTGCTCAGTGTGCGGGACTTGACGGTCGAGTTCGCCGATCCGCGCGGCGGCGCCCCGGTGACCGCCGTCCGGGGCCTGTCCTTCGACCTCGCGGCGGGTGAAGTCCTCGGCCTGGTCGGCGAGTCGGGCTCCGGGAAGTCCACCGTCGGACTGGCCCTGCTCGGCCTGCACGACCCGCGGACCACCACCGTCACCGGCTCGATCCGGCTGGACGGAACGGAGTTGGTGGGCGCCGGGGAGTCCGTACTGCGCGGCGTCCGGGGCGGCCGGGCCGCACTGGTCTTCCAGGACGCGCTCACCTCGCTCAGCCCCTTCCACGGCGTCGGCGCCCAACTCGCCGAGAGGTACCGGCTGCACCACCCGGAGGCCGGGCGGACCGAGGCCCGCCGACAGGCCGCCGCGATGCTCGAGCGGGTCGGCATCCCCGCCGCCCGGCTGCGCGACTATCCGCACCAGTTCTCCGGCGGGATGCGGCAGCGGGTGATGATCGCGATGGCGCTGATGAACGACCCCAAGCTGCTGGTCGCGGACGAGCCCACCACCGCACTGGACGCCCGGGTCCAGCGCCAGGTCCTCGACCTGCTGGGCGAATTGCAGCGCGAGCACGGCACGGCGGTGCTGCTGGTCAGCCACGACCTCGGCGTGGTCGCCGGGACGACGGACCGCACCCTGGTGCTGCGCGACGGCGCCGAGGTCGAGTCCGCGCCGACCGACGAGCTGCTCGCCGCGCCGCGCCGCCCGTACACCCGCGCCCTGGTGGGTGCGGCGTTGCGGCTGGACTCGGTACCGGGCAGCGCGCTTCCGACGGTCGACGATCCGTCGCCCACACGGAAGTTCGCGCCCAGGCCGACGGCGGCCGGGCGCCCTGGGCATCCTGAGCGCCTCGGGCGCACCGGGCGCACCGGGCGCACCGGGCGCACCGGGCGCACCGAGCGCCCTGGGCGGTGGTTGGTGGAGGTGGAGGAGCTCTCCGTGCACTTCCCCGGGCGGCGGCGCCTGCCCTCGCTCCGGGCCGAGCCGGTCCGGGCGGTGGAGGGGGTGAGCCTGCGGATCGCACCGGGCGAGACGCTCGGGCTGGTCGGCGAGTCCGGCTCCGGCAAGTCCACCACCTCCCGGGTGCTGGCCGGGCTGCAACGCCCCACCGGCGGACGGGTCCGCTACGACGGCCAGGACGTCACCCGACCGGACCGGGAGCTGCGCCGCCGGCTCAGCCGGGAGATCCAGCTGGTCTTCCAGGACCCGTACGCCTCGCTCAACCCGCGCCGCACCGTCGCCCAGACCCTCGACACCCCGCTGCGGCTGCACACCCCGCTGGACCCGGCGCAGCGGCGCGAGCGCGCGGCCGAGCTGCTGGAGCAGGTCGGGCTGCCCGCCGGGCACCTGGACCGCTACCCGCACGAGTTCTCCGGCGGGCAGCGGCAGCGGATCGGCATCGCCCGGGCCCTGGCGCCCGAACCGCGGCTGATCATCGCGGACGAGCCGGTCTCGGCGCTCGACGTGTCGGTGCAGGCGCAGGTGCTCAACCTGCTGATGGAGCTGCGGGAGCGGCTCGGCGTCGCCTTCCTGTTCGTCTCGCACGACCTCGCGGTGGTGCGGCACTTCTGCGACCGGGTGGCGGTGATGCACCGGGGGCGGCTGGTGGAGTCGACCGACCGGGAGCGGCTGTTCGAGGCGCCGCACACCGAGTACACCCGGGAGTTGCTGGCGGCGGCGCACTGAGCGGCGCGGCGGGTGCGGGGGTGGCGGGGCAGGGGTGGCGGCGCGGCGGCCGGAGTCGTACGTCTGGGCCGACCACCAGGGGGCTGAGCGCCGGAGGGCTGAGCAGCCGCCCGGGCGCCGTCGTTCGAGTTTCGTTCTGCTGCGCGAGCGCGGCTCCAGGCGTTAGCGTGCTGGCGACGTGACGTCGCTCAACGCGCCGCGGACGTGGAGCCGCAGCGCCGGCCACCGAAGGGGGCACATTGTCGGACGACCTGCTCATCGCGAAGATCAATCACGGTTTCGACCACCTCGACGCCGACGGGGACGGTCTGCTCACCGAGCGGGACCACGTGCTGATGGGCCACTCGGTGGCCCGCTCGCTCGGCCACCAGGAGGGTTCGGAGGCGGAGGCCGTGATCGTCCGCGCCTACCTGACGGTCTGGCACGACCTGCACCTCGTCGGAAAGCCCGCCGGCACGGAGGCCATCACCCGCGAGCAGTTCGTCGCCTCGACCGGCGCACTCGCCGACGACCCGCAGGCCGCCCGGGAGATCCTCGGCGCCCTGGCCGAGGCCTTCCTCACCGTCGCCGACGCCGACCGCAGCGGCACCGTGGACGCCGGCGAGTTCTTCGTGTTCCAGCGCGGCCACTTCGCCGGGCTCTGCCGTGACGACGCGGACGAGGCCTTCCGCCACCTCGACCTCGACGGGGACGGGACGCTGTCGGCCGCCGAGTTCACCAGCGCGATCGTCGAGTACTGGACCAGCCGCGACCCGGAGGCACCGGGCAACTGGTGGACGGGGAAGCCGCCCGCCGCGCTCTGACCGCGCGGGCGCGGCACCGGCCTGTACGGGATGCGGGCGCGGGCACCGGCCTGTACGGGATGCGGGCGCGGGCACCGGCCTGTACGGGATGCGGGCGCGGGCACCGGCCTGTACGGGATGCGGGCGCGGGCGCGGATACGGGCGGATCGTCCGGGTCAGCCGGTCGGGACGATCTGCCCGGCCACGGTGCCGATCAGCGCCGACCGGCCTTCGACGGACCCCGGCTGACGCTCACCACCAGACAGACCCCGGCCACCACGATCGCCCCGCCCACCAGGGTCGGCGCGGTCAGCGGCTCGGCCAGAATCAGCCAGCCCAGCAGCACCGCGACCACCGGGTTCACGTACGCGTAGGTGCCCACCAGGGTCAGCGGGGCCGAGCGCAGCAGCCAGGCGTACGCGGTGAAGGCGAGCAGCGAGCCGAACAGCACCAGGTAGGCGAGGGCCAGCCAGGACCGGCCGGAGACGGCCCCCGGGTCGAACCCGTGCTGCTCGCCGCGGGCCAGCCCGACCAGCAGGTCGCAGAGGCCGCCGGCCAGCATCTGGTAGGCGCTCGCCGCGAGCACGTTGCCCGGCATCGAGATCTTCTTGCTCGCGAAGGAGCCGGCTGCCCAGCACAGCGTGGCGCTGATGATCAGTACCACACCCAGCGGTTCGATCGAGCCGCCGATCGCGGGGGCGGACAGCACGCCGAGGCCCACCAGGCCGAGCAGCACGCCGGCCAGCTCGGCGCGCTTCGGGCGCTCCCCGCCGCCGAAGGCCGTCAGCACGACCATCCAGAGCGGCACCGCGGCCACCAGCAGGGCGGTCAGTCCGGAGGGGACGGAGGTCTCGCCGAGCACCACCAGGCCGTTGCCGCCGGTCAGCAGCAGCAGGCCGACCAGGGCCGCGGAGGCCAGCTGGCGACGGCTCACCCGCAGGCCGGCCGGGCCCTGGCGGATCAGCAGGAAGCCGACCAGCAGCAGTCCGGCGGTGAGGAAGCGGGCAGCGGCCGAGAAGAAGGAGGGCATCGTCTCGACCACGATCCGGATCCCGAGGTAGGTCGAGCCCCAGACCACGTAGACCACGGCGAGGGCCGCCCAGACCGCGCCGGAGAGCCGGGCGGCGGGCGCGGGGGCGGGGGCTGCGGCGGTGGCGGCGGCAGGCACAGCGGCAGGCGCGGTGACGGGGGCGGCGGCGGGCACGGCGGCGGTGGGACCGGGCGGGGTGCTGCCGGGGGTCGCTGCCGGTGACGGGGAGGCGGGCGATGTCATGTGTGTCCCCCTAGGACGGTGCTGGCCGAATATCCGATATGACAGCGCATCGGCGGCCCGGAGCGCCAGTGGGTTCCACGGATCGGTCGGCTGCACGTACCGTGGGCGCTCCCCCCAGCGAGGAGGTCGAACCCCGTGTCCGCGCCCGAGCAGGCCCCACCGGCGGAAGCGGCCCTGCCGTTCTTCGTGTACGGCACCCTGCGCAGCGGCGGCCGCAACCACGCCGTCCACCTGGCCGGACGCTGCGCCGCGATCCGCCCGGCGGTACTGGAGGGCGCCGCCCTGCACGAGGGCCCGGGGTTCCCGTACGCGGTGCCGGACCCGGCGCCCGGGCGCCGGGTCGTCGGCGAACTGGTCACCGTACGCCCTGGCGCTTACCCCGGGGCGCTCGCGGCCCTGGACCGACTGGAGGAGTGCCGGGCGGACGGTACGGGGCTGTACGTACGGCGCCGGCTGGTGGTCCGGACGGCGGCGGGCGAACCGTGCGAGGCCTGGGTGTACCTCGCCGGACCGGCGGCCGAGGCACGGTTGCGGGCCCGGCCCGCCCTGATCCCCTCGGGGGACTGGGCCGACCGGTGAGAGCCGGCAGGTGACAGGTAACAGGTGACAGCGTTCAACTTTCAGATTTCAGATTTCAGATGTTGAAATCTGAAATCTGAAATCTGAAATCTGAAAGTTGAACGCTGAAAGTTGAAACCTGTCAGCCCACCGGGCTGCCGCCCGCAGAGCGCCAGGTAGGCTGCCCCGGCCAGCAGGAACGAACCACGAGGAGCCACCCGGTGCCCGAGCTGCCCCCTCCGATCACCGTCGTCGGGATCGGGGCCGACGGCTGGCCCGGCCTCGCCGCCGGATCCCGGGCCGCCCTGCAGTCCGCCGAGGTGGTCATCGGCGGCACCCGGCAGCTGGAACTGCTCCCCCGCGACGCCGTCCCCGCCGAGCGCCTCGCCTGGCCGTCCCCGCTGCGCCCGGCCGTCCCGGGGCTGCTCGCCGAGCACGCCGGGCGCCGCATCGCCGTACTGGCCAGCGGCGACCCGATGTTTTTCGGGATCGGCCGCACCCTCGCCGAGACCGTCGGAGCCGAGCGGCTGCGCGTCCTGCCGCACCCCTCCTCCGTCTCCTACGCCTGCGCCCGGCTCGGCTGGCCGCTGGAGGCGACCGAGGTGGTCAGCCTGGTCGGCCGGCCGTCGGCCACCCTCGCCCTCGCCCTCCACCCCGGCCGCCGGCTGCTGGTGCTCAGCGCCGACGCCGGCACCCCCGCCTCCGTCGCCGCCCTGCTCACCGAGCACGGCTTCGGCACCGCCCGGCTGCGCGTGCTGGAGCAACTCGGCGACGACGCCCGCGAGCGGGAGCTCGACGGTCGCGCCGACGACTGGCCGCACCCGCCCGGCGACCCGCTGAACCTGATCGCCGTCGAACTCGGCGAGGGCCCGCGCAGGTCGCTCGTCCCCGGTCTGCCCGACGAGGCGTACGAGAGCGACGGCCAGCTCACCAAGCGGCACGTCCGCGCCGCCACCCTGGCCACCCTCGCCCCCTCCCCCGGCGAACTGCTCTGGGACGTCGGCGGCGGCTCCGGCTCGATCGCCGTCGAGTGGCTGCGCGCCCACCGGGACTGCCAGGCCGTCAGCATCGAGCGCGACCCCGTCCGGGCCGAACGGATCGCCCGCAACGCCGCCGCGCTGGGCGTGCCCCGGCTCCGGGTGGTGACCGGCCGCGCCCCCGATGCACTCGTCGAACTCCCCGCCCCCGACGCCGTGTTCATCGGCGGCGGCCTCACCGCCCCCGGTCTGCTGGACAGTTGCTGGGCCGCACTGCGCCCCGGCGGACGGCTGGTCGCCAACACCGTGACGCTGGAGTCCGAGGCACTGCTCACCGAGTGGTACCGGCGCCACGGCGGAGAGTTGGTCAAACTGGCCGTCGCCCACGCCGTCCCGGTCGGCGGTTTCACCGGGTGGCGGCAGGCCATGCCGGTCACCCAGTGGTCCGCCGTCAAGCCCAACACCCCCCAGGAGGACGCCTCGTGACCGTCTACTTCATCGGAGCCGGCCCGGGCGCCGCCGACCTGGTCACCCTGCGCGGCCAGCGCCTCCTGGCCCGCGCCGAGGTCTGCCTCTACGCCGGCAGCCTCGTCCCGCGCGAGCTGCTGGACGAGTGCCCGCCCGGCGCCCGGCTGGTCGACACCGCCCAGCTCAACCTGGACCAGATCGTCGCCGAGCTGGTCGCCGCGCACGAGGCCGGCCGGGACGTGGCCCGGCTGCACTCCGGAGACCCCTCCGTCTTCTCCGCCGTCGCCGAGCAGATGCGCCGGCTGGACGCGGCCGGGGTGCCCTACGAGGTGGTCCCCGGCGTTCCCGCCTTCGCCGCCGCCGCGGCCGCGTTGAAGCGGGAGTTGACGGTGCCGACCGTCGGCCAGACCGTCATCCTCACCCGGATCGCCAAGCGCGCCACCCCGATGCCGGAGGGTGAGGACCTCGCCACCCTCGGCCGCAGCGGCGCCCTGCTGGTGCTGCACCTGGCCGCCGGCTACGTGGACGACGTGGTCGAGCAGTTGCTCCCGCACTACGGCGCCGACTGCCCGGCCGCCGTGGTCGCGATGGCCAGCCGCCCCGACGAGCTGGTGCTGCGCGGCACGCTGGCCGACATCGCCGGGCAGGTCAAGGCGGCGGGCGTGGTGCGCACCGCCGTCATCCTGGTCGGCCGCACCCTCGCCGCCGAGCAGTTCCGCGACAGCCACCTCTACTCGGCGGACCGCGAGCGGCCGCACGAGCCCTGCGGCGCATGAGTCGACCGGACCGGGCGTCCGCGCCCCTCCACCGACCGACCCACGTACTGGTCCTCGGCGGGACGACGGAGGGGCGGGCGCTGGCCGCCGCACTGGACGGCCGGCCGGGCCTGCGGGTCACCAGTTCGCTGGCCGGGCGGGTCGCCCGACCCCGGCTGCCCGTCGGCGAGGTGCGGATCGGCGGCTTCGGCGGACCGGACGGGCTGGCCGACTGGCTGCGGACCGAGGCGGTGGACGCCGTGGTCGACGCCACCCACCCGTTCGCCGCCGGGATGTCGCACAACGCCGCGCTCGCGGCCGCCGCCACCGGCGTCCCGCTGCTGGTGCTGCGCCGCCCCGGTTTCGCGCCCGTCGCCGGGGACCGCTGGCACCTCGTCCCCTCCCTCACGGCCGCCGCCGCGCTGCTGCCCGGCCTCGGCCGCCGGGTCTTCCTCAGCTCCGGCCGCCAGGGCATCGCCGCCTTCGCCCACCTGGACGGGCTGCACTTCCTGGCCCGCTCGGTGGACCCGCCGGAGCCGCCGCTGCCGCCCTCGCTCGAAGTCCTGCTGGACCGCGGCCCGTTCACCCTCGACGGCGAGCGGGCGCTGCTGCGCGAGCACCGGATCGACGTGGTGGTCACCAAGGACAGCGGCGGCGCCGCGACCGCGCCCAAGCTGACCGCCGCCCGTGAACTCGGGCTGCCCGTGGTCGTGGTGGAACGCCCGCCGGTTCCGGCGGGCCTGCCGGTGGCACCGGACGTGGCGGGCGCGGTGCGCTGGCTGGAGCGGTCGGCCTGACACGTCCACCCAGTGGAATGGTCAGCGGCGCCGCCGACCGCCCGGCACGATGGCGCGATGGCCGATGATCAGCGCACCACCACCCTGCGGACCGCCGACGAGCGGGCCACCCTGGCGAGCTTCCTCGACCACCAGCGCGACACCCTGGCGATGAAGTGCGCCGGGCTGAGCCCCGAACAACTCCGCACCCGGGTACTGGAACCCTCCGGGCTCTCCCTCCTCGGCCTGGTCCGCCACCTCGCCGAGGTGGAGCGCAGTTGGTTCCGCAACGTCCTCGCCGACGAGGCCGTTCCGGGCTTCTGGAAGAACCCCGACGGCAGCTTCGCCGAGTGGGAAACCGAGACCGCCGACCCGGAGGAGGCCTTCGCGATCTGGCGCCGCGAGTGCGCGCACGCGCGGGAACTCGTCGCCGCCGCGGAGTCGTTGGACGTCCAGGGCCGCTACGGCGAGGAGGTGTTCTCGCTGCGCTGGATCCTCACCCACATGATCGAGGAGTACGCCCGCCACAACGGCCACGCCGACCTCCTGCGCGAGCACCTCGACGGCAGCACGGGCGAGTAGCCGCACGGGCGAGGAGGCACGCGGGCGAGGAGGCACGCGGGCGAGGAGACGTAATGGGGCCGACGCGTCGCCGGGCCGGAAGGAGCAGGAATGCGGACCCGCCAGAAGGACCGCGACGTCCACGGGCCGCAGGAGCCCTGGAACGAGATCGTCCCCGGGCTCTGGATGGGCGGACACTACTGCACCCCGCCCGGCGGTGAGCTCCAACCCGTCGTCGCCGGACGGCAGTTCGACCTGGTCGTCAGCCTCTTCACGCTCCCCGGCCACGGCCCGGCCCCGGGGGTCGAGCACGTCGTCCGGGAGGTGCCCGACCGGCCGCTCTCCCCCGGTCAGCTGCTCGCCGTCCAGGAGGCCGCGGAACTCACCGCCGCCGCCGTACGCGGGGGCCGCCGGACGCTGGTGCGCTGCCACTCGGGCTACAACCGCTCGGGCCTGGTGGTCGCCCAGGCGATGGTCGGCCTCGGGCACGAGCCGGACGGTGCGGTCCGGCTGATCCGGGAGCGGCGCTCGCCCTGGGCGCTGAACAACCAGGTGTTCGTGGAGTACCTGAACACCGGGTTGGACGTGGCAATCCTGCTGGCCGGCCTCAGCAGCTGAGGCTGGCCAGGGAGATGACGGTCCGTCAGATGTCGCGGAAGGTCTCGATCTGGGCGCCGATGGAGTTGAGGCGCTCGGCGAGGTCCTCGTAACCGCGGTTGATGACGTAGACGTTGCGCAGCACCGAGGTGCCCTGCGCGGCGAGCATCGCGAGCAGGATGACCACGGCCGGGCGCAGTGCGGGCGGGCACATCATCTCGGCGGCGCGCCAGCGGGTCGGGCCCTGGACCAGGACGCGGTGCGGGTCGAGCAGCTTGACGTCCGCGCCGAGCCGGGTCAGCTCGGTGAGGTAGATCGCGCGGTTGTCGTAGACCCAGTCGTGGATCATCGTGGTGCCGTGCGCGGCCGCGGCGATGGCGGCGAAGAACGGCACGTTGTCGATGTTGATGCCGGGGAACGGCATCGGGTGGATGGTGTCGATCGGCGCGGTCAGCTTGGAGGGGCGCACGGTGAGGTCGACGAGCCGGGTGTGGCCGTTGTGGGCCCGGTACTCCGGGGTCCGGTCGTAGTCGAGGCCCATGCCCTCCAGCACCGCGAGCTCGATCTCCAGGAACTCGATCGGCACCCGGCGGATCGTCAGCTCGGAGGAGGTGACGACGGCGGCGGCGAGCAGGCTCATCGCCTCCACCGGGTCCTCGGCCGGGGTGTAGTCGACGTCACAGCTGATCTCGGGGACGCCGTGGACGGTGAGGGTGGTGGTACCGATGCCCTCGATCTTCACGCCCAGCTTCTCCAGGAAGAAGCAGAGGTCCTGGACCATGTAGTTGGGCGAGGCGTTGCGGATGACGCTCACGCCGTCGTGCCGCGCGGCGGCCAGCAGGGCGTTCTCGGTGACGGTGTCCCCGCGCTCGGTCAGCACGATCGGGCGGTCCAGCGGGGTACCCGGCTCGACCGAGGCGTGGTAGGCGCCACCGGTGGTGGCGACCTCCAGGCCGAAGCGCCGCAGCGCCGTCAGGTGCGGCTGGACGGTGCGGGTGCCGAGGTCGCAGCCGCCCGCGTACGGGATGGCGAAGCGCTGGGCGCGGTGCATCAGCGGGCCGAGGAACATCAGCACGCTGCGGGTGCGGCGGGCCGCCTCGACGTCCATCGCGGCGAGGTCGAGCTCGGCCGGCGGGGTGAGTTCGAGGTCGCGGCCGTCGTTCAGCCAGCGGCTCTTGACGCCGATGCTGGTGAGCACCTCGAGGATGCGGTAGACCTCCTCGATCCGGGCGACGCTGCGGATCGTGGTGCGGCCGGTGGTCAGCAGCGAGGCGCAGAGGATCGCGACGCAGGCGTTCTTGCTGCTACGGACCTCGATCGCGCCGGAGAGGCGGGTGCCGCCGGTGACCCGCAGGTGCATCGGGCCGGAGTAGCCGAGGGAGACGATCTCGCTGTTGAGGGCATCGCCGATGCGCGCGATCATCTCAAGGCTGACGTTCTGCTTGCCCTGTTCGATGCGGTTGACCGCGCTCTGGCTGGTGCCGAGTGCCTCGCCGAGCTGCGCCTGGGACCAGCCGCGATGCTGGCGCGCGGTACGGATGAGGGTGCCGATACGGGTGAGGTAGTCGCCTGTCACTCGGCAGACCATATCTCATGGTTGAGATGGCACCAGAATCAAGAGTGGGCGCGGCGCCACTTTTGTCCGTTTCTCACCCCGTATGACTCCTGGATCTTCACATCACCACACGATAGTTCTGAGCTTCCGCTGTACGGGTGAGGCGGCCAACTGGGCGCCGTTCAGGGGCCAACCGCTGTGGACCAGGCGCCGTTCAGGGGCCGAGCGGCTCCGCCCGGCCGACGACGGCGCCGGCGCGGTCGATGCAGATGACGTCCACCGCGACCGGTGAGCCGCGCAGCACCCCGAGGGCCGTCGCCCGGGCCGCCTCGGCGACCAGGTCCCCCAGCGGCACCCCGGCCGCCCGGCACAACTGCACCGCCTCCAGGCCGGTGTTGGCCGCCGCCACCGCCGCGGCCAGGTCCTCGTCCGCCCCGCCCTGCCGGGCCAGTTCGGCCAGGTAGCCCTTGTCCACCTGGGAGCGCGCCGAGTGCAGGTCGAGGTGCCCGTGGGCGAGCTTGGACAGCTTGGCGAAGCCGCCCGCGATGGTCAGCCGCGGCACCGGGTGGCGCTTGAGGTACTTGAGGACGGCCCCGGCGAAGTCGCCCATGTCCAGCAGGGCGTCCTCGGGCAGTCCGTGCACCGCGACCGCGACCTTCTCCGAGGTCGAACCGGTGCAGCCCGCCACGTGGGTGCGCCCGGCCGCCCGGGCCACGTCCACGCCGCGACGGATCGAGTCGATCCAGGCCGAGCAGGAGTAGGGGACGACGATCCCGGTGGTGCCGAGGATGGACAGCCCGCCGAGGATGCCGAGCCGGGGATTCCAGGTCGAGCGGGCGATCTCCTCGCCGTGGTCGACGGAGATCTCCACCACCACGTCCCCGCCACCGCCGTGCGCCGCCGCCACCTCGGCCACCGCCTCGCGGATCATCTGCCGGGGCACCGGGTTGATCGCGGGCTCACCGACCGCCAGCGGCAGGCCGGCCTTGGTGACGGTGCCGACCCCGGGGCCGGCCCGGAACACCACGCCGGCGCCCGGCTCGCCGAACCTTACGGTCGCGCGGATCAGGGCGCCGTGGGTCACGTCGGGGTCGTCGCCGGCGTCCTTGACCACTCCGGCCGTGGCGGCAACCGTCCGCTGGGGGGCCACGGTCGGGCGGTCGGCGGAGGTCGGGCCGGCGTCGGACGGGTCGACGGCGGAGGTCGGGCCGGCGTCGGCGGGCCGCTCGGCGGGGAGGACAAGCTCCTCGACCGCGAGGGCGAAGGCCGGCTGCTGGCCCTTGGGGAGGGTGATGGTCACCGGGTCCGGGAACTCGCCGGTGAGCAGCGCCGTGTACGCGGCCTTGGTGGCGGCGGTGGCGCAGGCACCCGTCGTCCAGCCGTGCCGCAGACCGCTGCTCCTCAGCTGGCCGGCTCGGCCTCCCGCCTCGGCTCCCGCTGCGGCCACCTGCGCCTCGCTTCCGTGTTCCGTTCACGCCCGCCCCGACCACCTCGGTCGCACCCGCCGATTCTCCCCCATCCGAACCACCACACGGAGCCCGGGGCCGGGGCGTCCGGCCGAGGACGGCGCCCGGCCCGGGGCCGGAGCGGGGAGCCCCCGCCGTTCTCGAACTGTTCTTCGCACGGGTCTCGCTCCGTGCAACTACCAGCGAGTAATCTGTCGCTCCGTTATTTAGCGGGTTCATGACGTGGTCCGGCGACTGGGGCACCCGGCCGGGCCGCCAGTATGTGGGGGTTTCTGTGGCAGGCATGAGACGTCGTACGTTCCTGACCGGCACCTCGGTGGCCGCCGCCTGGTCGGCCCTGTCGCTGGGCGGCGCCCAGCTCGCCACGGCCGCGGGCCGGGACCGGGCGCTGGCGACCACGGCCGCGCGGGCCGTCAACGTCACCGGAACCACCCTGGAGCAGGTGGCCACCCCGACCGGGGCCGGCTCCTACAAGCGACTGGCGGCCGGACCGGGTTGGCCGCTGGTGGTGCGCGGGGAGCTCGCGGCCCCCGGCGGCGGGCGGGACGACCGCCGCACCGGGCTGGCCAGCTTCGTCCAGTTCAGCGACCTGCACCTGGTGGACACCGAGTCCCCGGTGCGCTTCGAGTTCCTGGCCAAGTTCAACGACAGCGCCTACCGGCCGCAGGAGGCCCTGAACGCCCGTGGCGTCTCGGCCCTGGTCGAGCGGGTCAACTCGCTGGCCGGCGGCCCCTACACCGGAATGCCGTTCAGCCTGGTGATGGCCACCGGTGACAACACCGACAACCACGAGTTGGCCGAGCTGGACTGGTACCTCACGGTCATGGGCGGCGGGCGGATGGCCCAGAACACCGGCGACCCGACCCGCTACGAGGGCGTGCAGAACTCCGGCAACTCGGCCTTCTGGAACCCCGAACTCTCCTACGCCGACGTCTACAAGGCGAAGGGCTTCCCGCAGGTGCCCGGCTTCCTGTCCGCCGCCGGCCGGCCCTTCGACGCGCCGGGCCTCAAGACCCCCTGGTACACCACCGTCGGCAACCACGACGACAGCATCGAGGGCTCGCTGCCCGACTTCGGGCTGCTGAACGACCTCTACACGGGCGGGCTCAAGCTCGAGGGCTGCGACGACGCGACCGCCGCCCAGCTGATGGACTCGCTGCGGCGCGACCCGGCGGGCGCCGTCCTGCTGCTCGGCAAGCTGCTCGCGAACGGCGAGGCGGTGCGCCGCATCACCCCGGACGAGCGCCGCCACCCGTTCACCCTCAAGCAGTTCGCCAAGGCCCACCTCGACCCGGCCGTCACCGGCGCCGGACCGTACGGGCACGGCTTCACCTCGGACATGGTGAGCAGCGGCAAGCTCTACTACACCTTCCGGATCTCGGAGAAGGTCCTCGGCATCAGCCTGGACACCACCAACCAGGCCGGATTCGCCGACGGTTCGCTCGGCACCGCTCAACTGCGCTGGCTGGAGCAGCAGTTGAAGAACCACAGCGGGCACTGGTACGACACCAACGGGAACCGGGTGAACGGTGGCAGCACCGACGACGTGATCCTGGTGTTCAGCCACCACACCAGCGGCTCGATGGGCAACCTGCTGCCCGACCCGCGCAACATCTTCGAGAAGCGGCACGACGGCAACGAGTTGGTCGCCCTGCTGCAGCGCTACCCGAACGTGGTCGCCTGGGTGAACGGGCACACCCACATGAACAAGATCACCGCGCACGGCCACGCGGTGCCGGAGCGGGCGTTCTGGGAGATCAACACCGCCTCGCACATCGACTACCCGCAGCACGGGCGGATCATCGAGATCGCGGACAACGGCGACGGCACCCTGTCGCTGTTCACCACGCTGATCGAGTCCTCCGCGCCGTACGCGACGGACTTCGGCAGCACCTCGGACACCAACCTGGCCGCGCTGTACCGGGAGCTCTCGTACAACGACCCCAACGGCCGGGTCTCCGCGCTGCTGGGCGCCGGGGAGGACCACAACACCGAGCTGCTGATCACCAAGCCGACCCGGTGACGGCCGCGGCGGGAACAAGGCCGACGGCTCACGAGCAACGACAAACGCTGACGACCAACGGCTGACGACCAACGGCTGACGACTGACGGCTGACAGAAAACAGGGAACAGATAACAGCTGACAGATTTCATTATCTGTCAGCTGTTATCTGTCATCCGTTACACGTCCTCCGGGTACCGCCGGGGCGTCCAGACGACCTCGACCCCGCCACCCCGCTCGACCGCCCGGGTCTGCGAGGAGCCGATCAGCAGGATGGTCCGCATGTCGACCAGCGCCGGGTCCAGCTCGCCCAGCCGGACGATCCGGATCCGCTCGGTCGGCCCGCCGACGTCGCGGGCCATCACCACCGGGGTCTCCGGCGCGCGGTACTCCAGCAGCAGGTCCCGGGTCAGGCCGACCTGGGTGGTGCGGGACTTCGAGCCCGGGTTGTACAGCGCCAGCACCAGGTCCGCCTCGGCGGCGGCGCGCAGCCGCTTGGCCACCACGTCCCAGGGCTTGAGCCGGTCCGAGAGCGACACCACCGCGTAGTCGTGCCCGAGCGGGGCGCCCGCCCGGGAGGCGGCCGCGTGGGCGGCGGTCATCCCGGGGACGATCCGCACCGGTACGTCCCGGTAGTCCGCCTCGCAGGCGACCTCCAGCACGGCGGTGGCCATCGCGAACACCCCCGGGTCGCCCGAGGACACCACGCAGACCCGGTGCCCGCGCCGGGCGAGGTCCAGGGCGAACTCGGCGCGCTCCGACTCGACCTTGTTGTCCGAACCGTGCCGCCGCTGCCCCGGCCGCTCGGGCACCCGGTCCAGGTAGGTGGTGTAGCCGACCAGGTCGGTGGCCTCGGCCAGCGCACCGCGCGCCTCGGCGGTGAGCCAGAGCGGCCCGGCCGGCCCGGTGCCGACCACGGTCACGCTGCCGACGCCCTCCGCGAGCCGGACGACCGGCTCCAGCGGCGCGACCTTGCTCGGCAGCACCGCCACCGAGAAGTAGGGGACGCTCTCCCCCTCGACCTCGGCGAGCGGGGCGATCCGCTCCCCGTCCATGAAGGCGCGCTCCACGTACTGGGCGTCCTCCAGCCGGCCGGCCCGCTCCAGCGCCCGCCGGACGGCCGGGAAGGTGCGGCCCAGCTTCATGATCACCGCGGAGTCGGCGGCGGCGATCCGCGCCGTGAGCTCCTCCTCGGGCAGCGTGCCGGGGATGACGGTGAGGGTCTCCTCGGCCTCGGTCAGCGGCTGCCCGAGCCGGGCGGCGGCCGCGCTGACCGAGGTCACGCCGGGCACCACCTCGGTCGGGTAGCGGTGCGCGAGGCGCTTGTGCATGTGCTGGTAGGAGCCGTAGAACAGCGGGTCGCCCTCGGCGAGGACGACGACGTCGCGCCCGGCGTCCAGGTGGGCGGCCAGCCGGGC
The DNA here is from genome assembly GCF_055569135.1 of Kitasatospora sp. NPDC029367. Taxonomy (NCBI): domain Bacteria; kingdom Bacillati; phylum Actinomycetota; class Actinomycetes; order Kitasatosporales; family Streptomycetaceae; genus Kitasatospora; species Kitasatospora sp. NPDC029367. Next base: position 396,118 of record NZ_JBVHYH010000001.1, on the reverse strand, counting down.
GGCGGCCTCCTCGTAGAACTCGTCCAACGCGCCCCGGTAGCCGCCGGGGTGGTCGGTGGTCTCCACGGTGAGCGGGTAGACCAGCTTCTCCTCGATCTGACCACCCGTCAGATAGCGCTCGGCGATCGAGCGCGCGATGGAGCGGCCGTGCCGGGCGCTGTGGTACGCCACCACGTCGGCCTTGCCGATGAGTTCGGCCGCGCGGACGGTCACCAGCGAGGGATCGCCCGGGCCGAGCCCGACGCCGTACAGTCGACCGGTGCCCTCGGGCCCGGCGGTGGCGATCTGACGGTCCGTCACTCTTCTTCGCTCGCAATCGCGTTGATGGCGGCTGCGGCGATCGCGCTGCCGCCGCGTCGGCCGCGCACCACCAAGTGCTCCAGGCCGGAGTGGTGTTCGGCCAGCGCCTGCTTGGACTCGGCGGCGCCGATGAAGCCGACCGGCACGCCGATCACCGCGGCCGGGCGCGGTGCGCCGGCCTCGATCATCTCCAGCAGCCGGAACAGCGAGGTCGGCGCATTGCCCACGGCGACCACCGCGCCCTCCAGCCGGGGCAGCCACAGCTCCATGGCCGCCGCGCTGCGGGTGTTGCCCATGGCGCGGGCCAGTTCGGGCACCGAGGGGTCGGTGAGGGTGCAGATCACCTCGTTGTCGGCGGGCAGCCGCTTACGGGTCACCCCGCTCGCCACCATGTTGACGTCGCACAGGATCGGCGCACCGGCGTGCAGCGCCGCGCGCGCCGAGGCGACCACGCCGGGCGAGTACACCAGGTCCTCGACCAGGTCGGTCATCCCGCAGGCGTGGATCATCCGCACCGCGACCTGGGAGACGTCCGCCGGGAGGGCGGCCAGATCGGCCTCCGCACGGATGGTGGCAAAGGACTGGCGGTAGATGGACGCGCCGTCCTTCTCGTACTCGATCACTTCGTGGTCCTCCTGGCCTCGGCGACCGCCTCGGCCATCTCCTCGTTCGTCACGTCCACCGGAACGCCCGCGGGGGTGCCCGCGGTCGTGGCCGGCCCGTTCACCGTCACCCGGTAGCCGTGCCCCGTGGCGAGCACGTCCACCCACTGCCCGGCCGGGTGGCCGCAGCGCCGCTCGCAGCCCGACCAGTGGACGGGCAGTGCGCCGCCCCCGGCCTCCGACGCTCCGGCCTCCGACGCCGCGCGCTCCAACGCCCGGGCCGCGTCGGCCCGTACGTCGGCCAGCGACTTGGCGCAGCCCGGCAACCCGGTGCAGGCGGTGGCCCGCTCCCAGGCCGAGCCGGGCTCGGTCCGCAACCCCGCGGCCGCCAGTGCGGGCAGCCGGTCGGCGGGTGCGCCGGGCAGCACTGCGCCCCGCCAGGGGGTCAGCCGCAGTTCGCCGGTCGAGGCGGCGACCAGCGCCCGCCACTGGCCGGCGTCGGCCCGCCCGAAGCGCATGCCGACCGAGAGCCCGCCGGGCAGCGCACCGACCGCGGGCAACACACCGACCGCGGGCAACACACCGACCGGGACGGCGGCGGCCCCGGCGAACGCGGGCAGCGGCACCGTGCCGGGCGGCAGCAGTTCGGGCACCTCGCGCAGGTGCCAGGCCTTGCGGCCGCCGCTGCGCAGCGCGTCCAGGAAGGCACGGGCCGCGTCCAGCACGGCCGTCACCTCCCGCCCGGCCTCGACCGGCCGCCCGTGGGAGGCCCGCCCGAGCCGCAGCAGCGCCGGGCCGTCCGGGGCTGCGATCAATGTCACATCGGCGTCGAGCGCGGCGACGTCGCCCCGCCCGTCGTCCAGCGCGAACAAGAACTTGCCGGAGAGCCCGGCCGCCCAGTCGCTCGCGCACAGCCGCGCGTCCAGCTCCCGCACCCAGGCCTGCACATCGGCGTTCCCGGCCGCGTCCAGCCCGGCCAGCGGCGAGGCGACGATGTTGCGCACCCGCTCGTGGGTGTCCGAGGGCAGCAGTCCGACGGCGCGCAGCCGGTCGGCGAGTTCGGCCCCGCAGTCCGCGGCCAGGCCGCGGAGTTGGACGTTGCCGCGCGAGGTGGTCTCCAACTCCCCGTCGCCCAGGGCCTCCGCGGCCTCGACCAGGGCCAGCGCCTGACGGTCCGTCAGCAGTCCGCCGGGCAGTCGGACCCGGGCGAGGCCGCCGTCGTCGGCGGTGTGCAGGCGAAGGGCCCCGGGGCAGGCGTCGGCGCGCCCCCGGTCGGGCACGGCGGCGCCCGGCGCGGTGGCGTCGGGTGTCGGTGGCATGGCGGCGAGCATACAGATGATCCGATCGCTTGCCTCCGTCCGCTGCGTCACACCGGCGGCTCACCGGGCGGCACGGCCGAAGCACACCGAACCGGCCGCCCGGCGCCGGTGAGCGCCGTGCGCCCGTCCGTGCGCCGGGCGGCGGACAGCCCGTGCCCCGGGCCCGGCGAAGCCGCCCCTCCCCCCAGGTCAGCCGCACCCCGTACGATGCTGGCGGGCGGTCCCCAGCGGGCCGCCCGACGCCAGCGACGGCGCAGGGGAGGAAACCGGTGCAAGCCCGGTGCGGTCCCGCCACTGTGACCGCGGTTCACCGGGAGACCGGTCGGCCGCGGGAGCCAGGAACTCCCGCCGTCCTCCACCGGCCCGGGGCGCGGACCCCGAGGAAGGCAGAAATGCACCAGCGCTGTCGCATGCCCGCGCCCGTTCCACCGGCCACCACCGCGGCCGACCCGGCCACCACCGAGGCCATCCTGGCCACCGAAGAGGCCGGGAGGGCCTTCGCATGATCCTGCTGCTGTCGACGTCCGACACCGACCTGCTCAGCGCCCGGGCCGCGACCGGACCGGTCCCGTACCGGCTCGGCAACCCGGCCCGGCTGACGCCCGAGGACCTGCCCGCACTGCTGGAGGGCACCGACCTGGTCGTGGTCCGCCTGCTCGGCGGTCGCCGCGCCTGGCAGGAGGGCCTGGACGCGCTGCTGGCCGGCCCCCGCCCGGTGGTCGTGCTGACCGGTGAACAGGCCCCCGACGCCCAGCTGATGGAGCTCTCCACCGTCCCGGCCGGCATCGCCGCCGAGGCGCACGCCTACCTGGCCCACGGCGGCGCGGCCAACCTGGCCGAGCTCGGCGCCTTCCTCTCCGACACCGTGCTGCTCACCGGCCACGGCTTCGCCCCGCCCGCCTCCGCCCCGGCCTGGGGCCCGCTGGAGCGCGAAGCCCGTACGGAGAACGGCCCGACCGTCGCGGTGCTCTACTACCGCGCCCACCACATGAGCGGCAACACCGCCTTCGTGGAGACCCTCTGCCGGGCGATCGAGGACCAGGGCGCCCGGGCGAGGGCCTACTACTGCGCCTCGCTGCGCGGCGCCGAGCCCGAGCTGCTGGCCGCGCTCGGCGAGGCCGACGCGATCGTCACCACCGTGCTCGCCGCCGGCGGCACCCGCCCGGCCGACGCCCAGGCCGGCGGGGACGAGGAGGCCTGGGACGCCGGAGCGCTGGCCGCCCTCGACCGCCCGATCCTCCAGGCGCTCTGCCTCACCTGGTCGCGCGCCCAGTGGGAGGCCAGCGACGACGGCCTGTCCCCGCTGGACACCGCCACCCAGATCGCCGTGCCCGAGTTCGACGGCCGGCTGATCAGCGTCCCGTTCTCCTTCAAGGAGCTGGACGAGGACGGCCTGACGGTCTACGCCGCCGACCCGGAGCGTGCCGCCCGCGTCGCCGGCACCGCCGTCAAGCACGCCCGGCTGCGGCACGTCCCGGCCGCCGAGCGCCGCCTCGCGCTGGTGCTGTCCGCCTACCCGACCAAGCACTCCCGGGTCGGCAACGCCGTCGGCCTGGACACCCCGGCCAGCGCGATGCGCCTGCTGGAGCGGCTGCGCGCGGACGGCATGGACCTCGGCTCCGCCCTGCCCGGCTTCAACGCCCCCACCGACGGCGGCGAGGAGGACGGCCACGAGGGCGACGCCCTGATCCACGCCCTGATCGCGGCCGGCGGCTACGACCAGGACTGGCTCACCGAGGACCAGCTGGCCCGCAACCCCGTCCGCATCCCGGCCGCCGACTACCGCCGCTGGTACGCCACCCTCCCCGGCGCCCTGCGCGAGCAGGTCGAGCAGCACTGGGGCCCGGCCCCCGGCGAGCTGTACGTGGACCGCTCGCAGAACCCGGACGGCGACATCGTGCTCGCCGCGATCCGCTCCGGGAACCTGCTGGTGCTCATCCAGCCGCCGCGCGGCTTCGGCGAGAACCCGGTCGCGATCTACCACGACCCGGACCTCCCGCCGAGCCACCACTACCTGGCCGCCTACCGCTGGATCGAGGCCGCCCAGGAGGACGGCGGCTTCGGCGCCCACGCCGTCATCCACCTCGGCAAGCACGGCAACCTGGAGTGGCTGCCCGGCAAGACCGCCGCGCTGTCCGCCGAATGCGGCCCGGACGCCGTCCTCGGCGACCTCCCGCTGATCTACCCCTTCCTGGTCAACGACCCGGGCGAGGGCACCCAGGCCAAGCGCCGCGCCCACGCCACCCTGGTCGACCACCTCGTCCCGCCGATGGCCCGCGCCGACTCCTACGGCGACATCGCGCGGCTGGAGCAGCTGCTCGACGAGCACTCCAACATCGCCGCGATGGACCCGGCCAAGCTGCCCGCGATCCGCGCCCAGATCTGGACCCTGATCCAGGCCGCCAAGCTGGACCACGACCTCGGCCTGGACGAGCGCCCCGAGGACGACGGCTTCGACGACTTCCTGCTGCACGTCGACGGCTGGCTGTGCGAGATCAAGGACGCCCAGATCCGCGACGGCCTGCACGTCCTCGGCCAGGCCCCGGCCGGCACCGACCGGGTCAACATCGTGCTCGCCATCCTGCGCGCCCGGCAGATCTGGGGCGGCGTCAGCGCGCTGCCCGGCCTGCGCGAGGCGCTCGGCCTGGACGAGGCGGCCCTCACCCTCGGCGCCACCGACGCGGCCGAGGCACAGGCCCGCGCCCTGGTCGAGGCGATGGAGGCCGAGGACTGGGCACCCGAGGCGGTGGAGAAGGTCGCCGCAGAACTGCCGGAGGCCGTCCGCGCGGCCGTCGGCGAGGTGCTGACCTTCGCCGCCACCCAGGTGGTGCCGCGCCTGTCCGCCACCACCGACGAACTGGACGCCGTGCTGCACGCGCTCCACGGCGGCTTCGTCCCGGCCGGCCCCTCCGGCTCGCCGCTGCGCGGCCTGGTCAACGTGCTGCCGACCGGCCGCAACTTCTACTCCGTCGACCCGAAGGCCGTCCCCAGCAAGCTCGCCTGGGAGACCGGCCAGGCGCTCGCCGCCTCGCTGGTCGAGCGGTACACCGCCGACAACGACGGCGCCTACCCGCCCTCGGTCGGGCTCTCGCTCTGGGGCACCAGCGCGATGCGCACCGCCGGCGACGACATCGCCGAGGCCTTCGCCCTGCTCGGCGTCCGCCCGGTCTGGGACGACGCCTCGCGCCGGGTCACCGGCCTGGAGCCGATCTCGCTCGCCGAACTCGGCCGCCCGCGCATCGACGTCACGCTGCGCATCTCCGGCTTCTTCCGGGACGCCTTCCCGCACGTGGTCGCCCTGCTGGACGACGCGGTGCGCCTGGCCGCCGCCCAGGAGGAGCCGGCGGCCGACAACTTCGTCCGCGCCCACGTCCAGGCCGACCTCGCCGTGCACGGCGACGAGCGCAAGGCCACCGTCCGCGTCTTCGGCTCCCGCCCGGGCACCTACGGCGCGGGCCTGCTCCAGCTCATCGACAGCCGCGACTGGCGCACCGACGCCGACCTCGCCGAGGTCTACACCGTCTGGGGCGGCTACGCGTACGGCCGCGGCCTGGACGGGCGCCCGGCGCGCGAGGAGATGGAGACCGCGTACAAGCGGATCACCGTCGCCGCGAAGAACACCGACACCCGCGAGCACGACATCGCCGACTCGGACGACTACTTCCAGTACCACGGCGGCATGGTGGCCACCGTGCGCGCCCTCACCGGCAAGGCCCCGACCGCCTACATCGGCGACTCGACCCGCCCGGAGACGGTCCGCACCCGCACCCTGACCGAGGAGGCCGCCCGCGTCTTCCGCGCCCGGGTGGTCAACCCGCGCTGGATCGAGGCGATGCGGCGCCACGGCTACAAGGGCGCCTTCGAGATGGCCGCGACGGTCGACTACCTGTTCGGCTACGACGCCACCACGGGCGTGGTCGCGGACTGGATGTACGAGAAGCTCACCCAGGAGTACGTCCTCGACCCGGTCAACCGCGAGTTCCTGGCGGGCGCCAACCCGTGGGCGCTGCACGGCATCAGCGAGCGCCTGCTGGAGGCGGCGAGCCGCGGGCTGTGGGAGCAGCCGGACCCGCAGCTGATCGAGCAGCTGCAGGCCGCGTTCCTGGAGACCGAGGGCGACCTGGAGGGCGACGAGGGCTGACGCCCTCCGACCGTACGGCGACGACAATACGGCGACGACAGTACGGCGGCCGGCCGCGCTCCCTCGGGTGGGAGGGCGGCCGGCCGTCGTCTCGGGGGGCGTGACGGGCCGCAGTTGGGTACGGGATTGGTCCGCTTGTTCCAATGACCTGCACCGCTCCGAGGACCGGCGTCAACTACGCGTACCGCCATCTGGCACCAGCCGTCACCCGAGCGGACAATACGGGGCATGTCGCGCCGCACCGGCACCGCCGGCCCAGTCCCGAGCACGGCCCCGACGGACGCCCGGGAGCCGCACGCACCGCACCGCTACCGGGCGCGGCTCGCCGCGCTGGCGGCCGGAGCCGTACCGGTGGTCGCGTTCCCGGCGCCCGGGCAGGCCTGGCTCGCCTGGGTCGCGCTCGTCCCCGGGCTGCTGCTCGCTAAGCGGGCACCGTCGGGGCGGGAGGCGGCGGTGCGCGCGTGGTGGTTCGGGGCGGGGTTCATCCTCACCGCGATGTACTGGCTGGTCCCCTCCGTCGGACCGGCGCTGCCCGTACTCGCCGTGCTGTTCGGGGCCCTGCAGGCGCCGGTCGGGTACACGGTGCACCGCCTGCTGGGCCCGCCGGTCACCACCCGCCGGGCCCTGCTCGCCCTGCTGGTCGTCCCCGCGGTCTGGGTGGGCACCGAGTACGCGCGGTCCTGGCACGCGCTCGGCGGACCGTGGGCCCTGCTCGGCGCCACCCAGTGGCAGCATCCGGCCGTCCTCGGGCTGGCCGCGGCGGGCGGGATCTGGCTGGTCAGCGCCGCGGTGGCGGCCGTCAACACCGGAGTGCTGATCATCCTGACGGCGGTGCCCGCGCGGCCCCGGGCGGTCGCGGCCCTGGCCACCGTCCTGGTGCTGGCCGCCGGACCACTGCTGTTCGCGCTGCGCCCGGCGCCGGTCGGGGCCGGGGCGGTCACCGTGGCGCTCGTCCAGCCCGGCGTCGTCGAGGACCCGCAGGCCCGCTTCGACGCGAGCGTCCGGACCACCGCCGACCTGGTCGGACAGCCGGTCGACCTGGTGGTGTGGGGCGAGAGCAGCACCACCGCCGACCTCGACCGCGACCCGGCCGCCCTGGACGCGCTGCGCCGGCTCGCCGTCACCACCGGCGCCGAGGTGATGGCCGGGGAGGACGCCCGCAAGGCGGACGGGCGGATCTCCAAGGACGCGGTGCTGGTCTCCCCCGCCGGGGTGGTCGACCGCTACCGGAAGATCCGGCTGGTGCCCTTCGGCGAGTACATTCCGCTGCGGCCCGTCCTCGGCTGGATCGCCGGGGTCAGCCGGGCCGCGGGCGAGAACCGGGCCCCCGGCAGCGCCTTCCACGTGCTGCCCGCCACCGACCGCTCGGGGCGGCCGCTGCCGGTCGGCGCGCTGATCTGCTTCGAGTCGGCCTTCCCGGACATGGCGCGCACCGCCGCCCGGGACGGCGCCCGGGTGCTGGTGTACCAGTCCTCCACCTCGACCTTCCAGCACACCTGGGCACCCGAACAGCACGTCTCACTGGCCGCGATCCGGGCCGCCGAGACCGGGCGCCCGGCCGTCCAGGCCTCGCTGACCGGCGTCTCGGCCGCCTTCGACGCCCAGGGCCGGCAGCTCGCCCGGCTCGGCACCGACGGCACCGGCGCGCTGACCGTACGGCTGCCGCTCACCGAACCGGGCACGCTGACCTGGTACGACCGGATCGGCGACGTGGTGCCGCTGGGCGCGCTGCTGGTCACGGCGGGCGCGGGAGCGGCCGACCTGCGCTCGCGCTCGGCCCGTCGGCGCGCGGGCGGACCGGTCGCTCAGGCCTCCCCGCCGTCGGTGTAGACGCCGAACGGGGCGCCCTGGGCGTCGCGCAGGACGGCGATCCGCCGCCCCGGCATGGAGTAGGCGGGCATCAGCACGTCCGCGCCCATGGCGACCGCCCGGCCAACGGTGTTGTCCACGTCGGCGACCGAGAAGTACGGCAGCCAGTGCGGCGCCACCTGCGGCGGGAAGCCGTCGTCCATCACCACCATGCCGCCGAAGTCCTGACCGTCCAGGCCCCACTGGGTGTAGTGCTCGGACTGCGCGACGGACCAGCCGAAGACCGCCGGGTAGAAGGCCCGTGCCCCGGCCGCGTCCCGGGTCGCCAGTTCCACCCAGCCCAGCGAGCCCGGTTCGTTGAACACCCCGGCGCCCGCGAAGGCCCGGGCCTGCCAGAGGATGAGGACGGCGCCGGACGGATCGGCGACCACCGAGAAGCGGCCCAGGTCCGACACGTCGGTGGGCTCCTTGCGGACCTTGCCGCCGGCCGCCTCGGCCCTCGCCGCGGTGGCGTCGGCGTCCGCGACCGCGATGGCGACCGTCCAGGCCGTCGGCTGCTGCGGGGCGTAGCGCGGGGTGACGGCGGCGGCCGCGGCCTCGCCGAGGAACATCTGGGTGTAGCCGCCGTCCTCGGGGCGGACACCGCTCTCGGGGCGCCAGCCGAACAGTTCGGCGTAGAAGTCCCGGGCGGCGGCCGGGTCGTCGGTACCCAGCTCGACCCAGCAGGGGGCATTGGTGGTGACGGAGGTCTGCTTCATGGCTCTCGGCTCTTGACTCTCGGTTGGTGACACTCGGGGGCACTCGGCTCTCGGGTCTCGGCTCTCGGCTCTCGGCTCTCAGGGACTCGCGGGCCGCACTGCGGCACCCGTCCCTGATGGTTCGTCAAAGCTGTTCTTTCTCAAGAGACTTCGAGGACCACCTTGCCGCGCGCATGCCCGGACTCGACCTCGGCGAGCGCCTCGCCGGCACGGCCGAGCGGGTAGCGGCCGGTGACCTGGGGGTCGAGGTCGCCGGCGGCGACCAGGGCGGCGAGGGCGGCCAGGGTCTCGGAGCTGGTCGAGCGGGTGACGTACGCGCCGCCGAGCTCGGCGGCGGTGGCCGGGTCGGCGGTGCTGACCAGCTCGGTCCGGTCGGCCCGGAGACCGGCCACCGCGCGCAGGGCGTCACCGCCAACCAGGTCGAGGATGCCGTCGATGCCGTCGGGGGCGGCCTCGGCGATCCGCTCGGCGACGCCGTCGCCGTAGCGGATCTGCGTCGCACCGAGGGACTCCACGTACGACCGGTTGGCGTCGCTCGCGGTGCCGAGCACGATCTGGCCCTGGCTGCGGGCGAGCTGGGCGGCGGCACTGCCGACACCGCCGGCGATCCCGAGGATCAGCAGCGTACGCCCTGCGCCGAGGGCGAGTTGGCGCAGTGCGTCGTCGGCGGTGGCGACCGAGACGCTGAGCGTGGCGGCCAGGTCGAAGCCGATGCCCTCGGGCTTGACGGCGCTCAACTCGGCGCGCAGCAGGGTCTGTTCGGCGAAGGCACCGGCGGCGACGAGGCCGAACACCTCGTCGCCCGGGGTGAAGCCGGTGACCCCGGGGCCGATCCGCTGTACCACTCCGGAGGCCTCCTGGCCCATGACGGCGGGGAGTTGGCGCTCGCGGCCGAGGAAGCCCCGGCGGATCTTCCAGTCCACCGGGTTCACCCCGGCGGCCCGGACGGTGATCGCCAGTTGCCCCGGGCCGGGGTCGAGCACCGGGCGGTCGAGGAACTCCTGCATCTCCGGTCCGCCGTAATCGATGAAGCCGAACGCCTTGGCCATCGGTGATCCCACTCCTCGGATAGCGCCCTGCGGCACCTGCTCCCCCGCCCCAGCATGCGGGGCGCGGCGGGACTGGGCGGGCGCTGGTGGGCCGAACGGGGGCGGGCGAACAAAAGACAGCTGACGGATAACAGATTTCGAAATCTGTTATCCGTCAGCTGTTATCTGTTTTCTGTCATCTGTTAGCTGTTAGCCGTTAGCTGTCACCCGCCAGCGTCAGCCGTCAGCTCGCACGGCCCGCGACACCGGGAGCCAGAGCTCCGCCTCCGCGTCGCCCGTCCCCGAGACGAAGCTGGTCCGGAGGATCTCCGGGCCCGGCCGGGTCTCGTACGGGTTGGAGGGGAACCACTGGCTGTAGGTCTCCCCCCACATCTCCTGGAGGGCCTGCGGGTACGGCCCACGGTTGGTGAACACCGCCCAGGTCCCGGCCGGGACGTGCAGGACGTCCAGGTCGTCCGGGACGACGGCGTCCTCGCGCGCCACCACCGCATGCCAGTAGTCGAGTTCGGACCCCTCCTCGCGGTTGGGCGAGAAGTCGTCCGTCACCGACACGATGCCGAGCGGGTCCTTCGCCGTCAGCGCGGTGATCCGCTCGACGGTCTCCGTGCCCAGTCCCCGGATGAACTCGGCGATGTGCGGGTTGACCCCCAGGTAGATCAGGGGAACCCGGGCCTTCTTCCCGATGATCCGGAACTCCGGCTTCTCCACGATCCGGTACTCCATGCTGCTGCTTCCCTCCACGATGAGTCGGAAGGACATCCGGGGCTGGGAGATGAGCGCCGCACCCTCGCGCCGGGCCTCGCCGGGCCCGACCCCGTGCATCGCCCGGAACGCCCGGGCGAACGCCTCCCCCGAGGTGTAGCCGTAGCTGACCGCGATGTCGAGCAGCGTCCGTCCGCCGTCGAGGACCTCGGCCCCGGCGACGGTCAGCCGCCGGCGCCGTACGTAGTCCGACAGCGGCATCCCGGCGAGCGTCGAGAACAGCCGCCGGAAGTGGTACTCCGACGTCATCGCGATCCGCGCCAGTTCGGCCACGTCGATCTCCTGGTCCAGGCGCCGTTCGATGTGATCCATCGCCCGGTTCAGATGCTCCAGCACCGCCACCCCGTCCTTCCCTTGCTGATCACCACCGTAGGAAGGACCCACCTTGCCGTACCCGACGATCGGTGCCCGCTCCGGTCGGGTACCGATCGCCGGACGACCGGCCGGGGCCGGCCGTGACCACGGCTCAGCGCAGTGCTCGGCACAGGGCTGGGCGCACGGCTCGGCGCAGGGCTCAGACCAGGCCCTGGGCCAGCATCGCGTCCGCGACCAGTTCGAAGCCCGCGATGTTCGCGCCCACCACGTAGTCGCCCGGGTGTCCGTAGCGCTCGGCGGTGGTGTGGCAGGAGTCGTGGATGTGCTTCATGATCCCGGCGAGCCGCTGCTCGGTGCGCTCGAAGGTCCAGGAGTCGCGGGAGGCGTTCTGCTGCATCTCCAGTGCGCTGGTCGCCACGCCGCCCGCGTTGGCCGCCTTGCCCGGCCCGAAGGCCACCCCGGCCTCCTGGAGGACCCGCACCGCCTCGGGCGTGGTGGGCATGTTGGCGCCCTCGGCGACGGCCAGCACCCCGTTGCGGACCAGGGCGAGCGCGTCGGCCTCGGTCAGCTCGTTCTGGGTGGCGCAGGGCAGCGCCACGTCGCCGGGCACGCTCCACACGCCCGGGCCCTCGACGAACCGCACGTGGCTGCCGCGCAGTTCGGCGTACTCGGAGATCCGGCCGCGCCGGACCTCCTTGACCTCCTTGAGCAGGTCGAGGTCGATGCCCTTCTCGTCCACCACGTAGCCGGAGGAGTCGGAGCAGGTCAGCACCGTCGCGCCGAGCTGCTGGGCCTTCTCGATCGCGTACACGGCCACGTTGCCGGAGCCGGAGACGAGCACCCGGCGCCCGTCCAGGCCGTCGCCGCGGCTGGCCAGCATCTCGGCGGTGAACAGGACGCAGCCGTAGCCGGTGGCCTCGGTGCGGACCTGCGCGCCGCCCCAGCCGAGGCCCTTGCCGGTCAGCACGCCGGCCTCGTAGCGGTTGGTGATCCGCTTGTACTGGCCGAACAGGTAGCCGATCTCCCGGCCGCCGACGCCGATGTCACCGGCCGGCACGTCGGTGTGCTCGCCGAGGTGGCGGTGCAGCTCGGTCATGAAGGACTGGCAGAACCGCATGATCTCGGCGTCCGACCGGCCCTTGGGGTCGAAGTCGGAGCCGCCCTTGCCGCCGCCGATCGCCAGCCCGGTGAGCGCGTTCTTGAAGATCTGCTCGAAGCCGAGGAACTTGACGATCCCGAGGTTCACCGAGGGGTGGAACCGCAGACCGCCCTTGTAGGGGCCGAGGGCGCTGCTGAACTCGACCCGGAAGCCGCGGTTGACGTGGATGTCGCCGGAGTCGTCCGTCCACGGCACCCGGAACATCAGCTGGCGCTCGGGTTCGCAGATCCGCTCGATGATCCGGGCGTCGCGGAGCTCGGGGCGGTGGGCGAGCACCGGGGCGAGGGTCTCCAGCACCTCGTGGACGGCCTGGTGGAACTCGGTCTCGCCCTTGTTGCGGCGGACCACGTCCGCGTAGAGCGACTCGATCGCGCGCTGCTCGGCGTCGAAGCGGGGCCGGTCGGCGGCGGAGACGGAGGAGGGAGTGGTGGCGCGGCTCGTGGGCATCTGATCAGGACCTTCCGTGGTCGTCGGTGGTCGTGCGCGGAGCGTTCCCGTGCCCAGGAAACGGGACGAAGTGTCGCAGTGTCCACGCCTCGGGTCCCGTCCCTTCCACATGCTGGACCGCCGTACGGGAACAGCGGGGGCGGGTGGGGTGTTGTTCGCCTCCGCAGTCACCGTGGTCACCGGCGGTAAGCAGTTGTTCAAATTGGAACAACCGAGTACGGTCGACATCCGACCCGACCGGACCCGTCCGGATCCGGAGCGGTTCACCCCGGTCCACCCCCGATCGTCGGAGGCCCAACCATGCCTCAGCCCGGCTCCGCCACGGTGCGCTCTCACGTGCGCATCCCGCTGACCTTCCCGGACGGCTACCGCGCCGACGCGGAGGTCTCCACCTTCCACGGCCTCGCCGACGGCGCCGAACACCTCGCGCTCGCCCTCGGCACCGTCCCGGACGGCGGAACCCCGCTGGTACGGCTGCACTCCGAGTGCCTGACCGGCGACGTCTTTGGTTCGGACCGCTGCGACTGCGGCCCGCAGCTGCGCGAATCGGTGGAGCGGATCAGCGAGGCCGGCGGCTACCTGCTCTACCTCCGCCAGGAGGGCCGGGGCATCGGCCTCTACAACAAGCTGGACGCCTACGCCCTCCAGGACTCCGGCCTGGACACCTACGACGCCAACACCGCGCTGGGCCTGCCCGAGGACGGCCGGGACTACACGGCGGCCGCCCAGATGCTCACCGCGCTCGGCGTCGACGGCGTCGACCTGCTGAGCAACAACCCGGACAAGGCCGCCCAGTTGGCCGGGCTCGGGATCACCGTCCACCGTCGGGTGCCGACCGGCGTCCACCTGTCCGCGAGCAACGTCCGCTACCTGACCGCGAAGGTGGAGCGGACCGGGCACTCGATCGAGCTCTCTCGACTGGTCGGCTGACCCCCGCGATCGGCGCGAGCCGGCCGGTGCGGGCCAGTCGGTACAGGCCACAGTCGGCGCGGGCCGGGGCCGGACGGCGCGCCGTCAGCCGACGCCGCCCCGCTCCCGCCCACGGACCGCCCGCAGCACCCCGTACGCCGCCAGCGGCAGCGCCACCAGCAGCGCGGCCCAGAAGGCGCCGTGCCCCCACCAGCCCGCGACCGCGCCGAACAACCCCTCGAACACCGGGATCCGCAGTGCCTCCACCGGCCCCAGCGCGCCGGGCCAGGCGCCCAGGAACAGGGTGCCGAGGATCCAACCGACCAGCAGCACCCGGGCGGTGACCAGCGTCCCCAGGGTGCTCAGCAACGACACCACGGCCAGCAGGACGACGAACCCCGCCTGGTAGGCCGCACCGGTCTGCCCCGTCCCCCAGGACTCCGGCGTGCGGTGCGGCCCGGTGGCCGCGAGCCGCACCTCGACCGCGGCCCACAGCAGCAGGACCAGCACCCCGGTAGCGGTGAGCGCGAACCGCAGCCGGTCCCGGGTGCCGGCCGGGCCCGCCCGCCACGCCCCGGCAGCCTCCGCCCCCGCACCAGTACCGGAGCCCGCGCCAGTACCCGAGCCCGAGCCCGAGCCCGAGCCCACACCCGCCCCCGTACCCGAGCCCGCACCCGTACCGGAGCCCGCAACCCGGGCGGCCCGGGCGGCCCGCCGGTCGAGGTCCCGCCAGGCCTCCCGCACCTGCCGCCGGGCCCGCTGGGCGGGCCTCAGCAGCCGGTTGGCCCCCCGCTCGATCAGCACCACGGCTACCACGACCGCCACCACCGCCGCGATCCCGGCCCAACTCCCCATCCCGCCCTCGAACATGACCACCCGGTCGGCCACCGGCTGCGGCGCCTCCACGGCCGTCATCGGCGGTCCGAGCCGCAGGTAGCCGATCGTGAGCGCGCCCACCCCGGCCAGCAGCGCCGTACCGAGGCCGACCGCGGCCGGGAAGAAGGCGAGCACGGCGGCCGCCACGAAGGCCGCCCCCAGCTTCCCGACCACCTGCTCGGCCGCCCGCCGCCCGGCGAGGTGCAGCGGCCCGCCGAACAGGTCCGGCGAGAGGTCGAGCCCGTGCCCGGCCTCGACCGGGTAGCGCAGCACCGCTCCCGCCCACAGCAGCAGCCCGAGGCCCACCACCAGCAGGGCCACCGCCGCGACCCGGCGCGGCAGCATGGTGCGGGCGTACGGCCACCAGAGCCGCAGCCGGGCCGCCCGGTCCACCGGCGGCCGGCGGCGCCGCGCCGCCCACAGCCGGGCCACCCGCCCGGGCCGCGCAGCACCCTCCCGCAGCACCCCCGGTTCCGCCTCGGGGCGCTCCGCCCGGCCCCGGCCGCGCCGCCGCACCGCCTCCGCGGCGACCAGCGCCGCCCGCCCCGCGACCTGGTCCGGGTCGGCGCCCACCGCCCGCCGCCGCAGCGCCGACCAGCGCCGCCGCACCACGTCCCGCGGGGTGGCCGCCGCCGGGTCGGGGGCCGGCCGCCGGGCCGCCGAGCGCACCGCCGTACGGGCCCCGGCGCCGACCGTCAGCACCCCGTCCACCACCGCCGACGCGACCAGCGCGGCCAGCTCCGACACCCGTACCGGCAGCGGCAACCGGTGCAGCGCGGCAGGCAGTGGGGAGAGCCGGCCGAGCAGCCGGTGGCGCTCCTCCGGGCGG
This sequence comes from Kitasatospora sp. NPDC029367, assembly GCF_055569135.1. Lineage (NCBI taxonomy): Bacteria > Bacillati > Actinomycetota > Actinomycetes > Kitasatosporales > Streptomycetaceae > Kitasatospora > Kitasatospora sp. NPDC029367. The sequence continues at coordinate 380,843 of NZ_JBVHYH010000001.1, read as the reverse complement.
ATGCTCAGCCAGACCGCCAGCCGGTGCGCCTCCTCCCGCTCCTCCGGGCTCAGGCCACCGTCACCGCGCCGCCCGCCGCCGACCGTCCGGGCCGTACGCTCCACCTCGGCGAGCACCTCCGGGAGCGCGGCGAGGGCGAGCAGCCTGGAGCAGTGCTCACCGGAGCACTCGGGGTGGAAGCAGTGGTAGCGCGCGGCGACGGCCGGGGCACCGCCGCGGACCAGTTCGTCGATGAACGCGGCGCCGTCCGACTCGGTGGCGACGCGTTCCAGCCCGGCCGGGTCGACCGGCCGGTCACGGTAATGCGGGACGGCCCCCGGCGCGAAGGCCGCGCCGAGGGCGAGCACCGCGACGCCCGCCACCGCCTCGCGCCGGGAGCCGGGGGCGCGGACCACGTCGGTGAGGTAGTGGAGGTCGAACACGGAGTCCTTGACCTCGTCGCGCAGCCAGTCGCGCAGCCGCTCCGCCCCGACCGCCGCGAGCCAGCGCGCCGCCGCGCCGGAGTTGCGCAGCAGCACCTCGGTGAGCCGCACCGGGTCGGTGAACGGGTCGCCCAGGAAGGTGATCGGACGCAGGGCCTGCGGGCGGCGCCGGATCACCGCCGGGCTGCCGCCGGCCAGCCAGCTGCGGACCTCCGGAGCCGTCCAGCGGTCCTCCGGCTTCTTGGTGAACAGGCCCTGGAGCAGGAGCAGTTGACGCCGGTCGGTGACGGCGGAGAGGTCCACCTCCTCGCCCATGACGAGTTCCAGCTCCAGGTCGTGGTCGGCCGCCCGCTCGCCGTCCGCCGCGACGAACCGGGGCCGGCCGACGAACAGTTCGTACAGCACGTTGCCGAGCCCCCACCAGGGCCCGGCCTCGTGGTTCTTGCCGGCCAGTTGCTCCGGGGCCATGTAGGCGACGGTGACCATCATCGTGGAGGTGAACCGGCGGCTGTCGGTGAGCCGGTCGACACCGCCGAAGTCGGCGATCACGAACTCCCCGGGGCCACGGCCGGGGCGCACCAGGATGTTGGCCGGCTTGAAGTCCAGCGGGTTGCGCTGGATCCGCCGCTGCCAGAACTCCAGCAGCGAGACCAGCTCGTAGACGATCTGCTCGATGGTCCGCGGGTCGGCGTGGGCGCCGCTGCGGCGCAGCGCGGCGACGTGCGCGGAGAGGGTGACGGGCAGGTACTCCATCGCCACCCAGTCGACCGGCACGCCGTGGTGGCGGACCCGCCCGTAGTCGATCAGGTGCGGGACGTGCCGGCGGAAGCCGTCGTTGCGCAGGTGGGCGAGCAGGTCGTGGTCCATCCGCTGGCCGCCGACGGCCACCTTGACCGCGGCGTCGGCGCCGCCGTCGGCGCGCCGGACGTACCAGACGGTGCCCTCCGCGCCGGCGCCCGCCCTGCCCAGCGGGGTGAAGCGGTCGAGCAGGGCGGCGGGGAAGTCGTCCTCGAAGGGGCCGCCGTGGGTGCCGAGACCGCCGCCGGGCGCGGGTCCGCCCGCGGGCGCATGTCCGCCGCCCGGCGTGGGCCCCGGGCCGATGTTGTCCTGCCAGGACGGGCCGTCGGCCGCGGAGCGCGGTCGGCGCACCTCGGTGGCGGCCTCGGGGTCGTGGCGGGGCCCGGGCATCCGCCGGGTGGCGGCCTCGGGGTCGTGGCGGGCCTCCTCCCCGGGCCGCTCCCGGGCTCCGCCCCGCCCGCGCCGCGGGTCCCACGACCCCCGGAACCGGGTGCCCCGCTCTCGGGAACCCCAGTCGATCCTGGTCCGCGGTGACTCCCCGGGCCGCCCCCGGCGTCCGTCCTCCTCGCCGGGACCCCCCGGACCGGAGCCTTCCGTTGCGCCCATCGCGGCGTCCCCCTCCCCCGCTCCCCGGGGCCGGTGCGAAGGCGTTGACCACGGGCGCACCGGTGCCGGGTGGTGATTTTGACGCGCCATCATCCCGCATACCGGGCAGTACCGCAGGGCGCTTTCCGGAACGGTCCCGGAACCCGTGTCCCGGGCCGGGGTCAGCCCTCCTCGACCGGGCGCCCCGCCGGCTCCTCGACGATCCGGCGGGCGATCTCCTCGGGCCGCACCGGGCGGCCGAAGTGCCACCCCTGTGCCCAGTCGCAGCCCATCCCGCGCAGCCGCTCGGCGTCCTTGCGGGTCTCCACGCCCTCGGCGGTGACGGTCAGGCCCAGCGTGTGCGCCATCGACACCAGGCCGCTGACGATCCGCCACCCGGTGGCGCCGTCCTTCGCCGGGTCGTGCAGGTCACCGACGAAGGAACCGGCGATCTTGAGCCCGGAGACCGGCAGGTCACGCAGGTAGGCGAGGTTGGACCAGCCGGTGCCGAAGTCGTCCACCGCCAGCGACACACCGAGGTCGACCAGCCCGTGCAGGGTGCGCAGCGCCTCGTCCTCGGGGCCGACCACGGTCGACTCGGTGATCTCCAGCTGCAGCCGGGCCGGATCGAGTCCGGTGCTGTCCAGGATCCGGCCGAGGTCGGTGACCAGCGCGGCGCTGCGCGCCTGCCGCACCGCCAGGTTGACGTTCAACTGCGGCGCGGCGTCGCCGTAGCGCTTGATCCAGTCCGCGGCCTGGCCGCAGGCCTGCTCCAGCACCCAGCGGCCGAGCGGCATGATCAGCCCGGTCTCCTCGGCGGTGGTGACGAACTCGTCCGGGCCGAGCACCCCGAGCTGCGGGTGGCGCCAGCGCACCAGCGCCTCCACGGCGGCCATCCGGCCGTCGGCGAGGCGGTAGAGCGGCTGGTAGTCGATGAAGAACTCGCCGCGGTCGAGGGCGGCCGGCATCCGTACCGAGACCGCGTAGCGGCTGACCGCGCGGGCGTTCTCCTTGGGGTCGAACAGCGTCCAGCGGCCGCGGCCGGCCTCCTTGGCGCGGTACAGCGTCAGGTCGGCGGCCCGGACGGCGGCGCCGGGGGTGGTGGTGGAGACCCGCCGCTCCAGCACGCCGACGCTGGCGCCGACGGCGAGCTTGTGGTCGCCGATCAGCACCGGCCCGGCCAGGGCCTTGAGCACGGTCTTGGCGGCGGCCACCGCCTCCTGCTCGCCACGGCAGTTCTCCAGCAGCACCACGAACTCGTCGCCGCCGAGCCGGGCGACCAGGTGGCCGAGCGGGGTGAGGGCGGCCTTGAGCCGGGCGGCGACGGCGGACAGCAGCTGGTCGCCCATGTCGTGGCCGAGGCTGTCGTTGACCACCTTGAAGCCGTCGAGGTCGACGTAGCAGAGGCCGAAGCGGGCGCCCGGCTCCGGCTCGTCGAAGACCTTCTCCAGCCGCTCGAAGAAGGCGGCGCGGTTGGGCAGGCCGGTGAGCGGGTCGTGGGTGGCCTGGTGGCGCAGCCGTTCATGGAGCCGGTAGCGGTCGGTGACGTCCTCCAGCATCGCGACCTGGTACTGCGGGGCGCCGTCGTCGTCGCGGATCAGCGAGACGGTCAGGTGGGTCCAGATCACCTCGCCGTCCTGCCGGTAGTACGGCTTGTCGAACTGGAAGTACTCCCGCTTGCCGCTGATCAGCTCCTCGTACGCCTCCCAGACGCCCGGGGTGTCCTCGGGGTGGACGAGGTCGTCGACCCGGCGCCCGACCATGTCCCCCGGCCCGGCGCCGAACAGCTCCTGCACGGCCTTGTTGACCGCCAGGATGGTGCCGTCGGTGTCACCGATCGCGATGCCGATCGCGGCGCTCTCGAACAGCGCGCGGAACCGAGCCTCGGAGGCGCGCAGCGCGCGTTCGGCCTCCTTGCGGGCGGCGTCGGCGGCGGTGCGGATGGCCTCCTGCTCGCGCAGCGTGCGCTCGCGCAGGGCGTTCGCCCAGCCGGCCGCGAAGGCGCCGGTGAGGGCGGGGCCGCGGTCGTCGTGGAGCGGCTGGGACTGGAGCAGTTCGACAGCGCGGGCGAGCAGCACCGGGTCGGTGAAGTGCCCGTCGACCAGCTCGGCGGCGGCCCGCGAGGCCAGCCCGGGCTCGAAGGGGTCGTTCTGCTGGGCGCGGTGCAGCAGCGCGGCGGTGCGCGCGACCAGCCGGCCGAGCAGGCCGGGGTGGACGGCGATGCCGTGGTCGGCGGAGAGCAGCCGGGACCAGTCCTCGTGGAACCGCTCCGCGTCGCCGTCCGGCGGGGTCGCGCCGCTCATCGGAGCGTCCCGGCGGTGGGCACGGTGGCGCTGCTCACGATGCTGCTGCTCATGGCGGCACTGTTGCCGGCGGCGCTGCTCACGGCGGCACTGTTGCCGACGGCGCCGGGCAGGGCCGGGCGACCGGCGGCCGCCGCACGGGGCGCGCGGGCGTCGGCTGCTCTCCCGGCGCGACCGCTCAAGGGCGGAACCCCACGCCCGCCACCCCGGCGATCCGCTCGGGGTGCTCGCCGACCGTGCCCGGCTGGTCGGGACGCCACTGCGGCAGGTGCACCACGCCCGGTTCGACCAGCTCGAAGCCGTCGAACATCGCGGTGACCTGGTCACGGGTGCGCATGGTCAGCGGGGTCGGGGTCATCCGGTAGAGCTTCTGGTGGTCCTCGGCCTGGTCCGGGCGGGCCTCCAGGGAGGCGTGCGAGAGGACCAGGGCGCTGCCGGCGGGGAGGCGGTCGCGGACCGCGGCGATCAGCTTCCAGGGGTCCTCGTCGTCGCTCACGAAGTGGGCGACGGCCACCAGCAGCACGCCAACCGGCTCGTCGCCCGCCAGCAGGGCGGACACCTCGGGGCGGTCCAGCAGGTCCTCGATGTCGCGCAGGTCGGCCTGGACGACGGCGCTGTGCGGGTCCTCCTCCAGCAGCAGACGGCTGTGGGCGACGGCGACCGGGTCGCGGTCGACGTAGACCACCTCGGCCCCGGGGCGGATCGCCCGGGCGATCTCGTGCACGGCGCCGAAGGTCGGGATGCCGGAGCCGATGTCCAGGAAGCGGCTGACGCCCTGTTCGGCGAGGAAGGTCACGGCGCGGCGCAGGAAGGCCCGGTTGGAGCGCATGATCTGGGGCAGTTCGGGCCACATGGCCAGCGCCCTGCGGGCCATCTCCCGATCGACCTCGAAGTTGTGGGAGCCCCCGAGGTAGTAGTCGTAGACGCGTGCGGCGTTCGGTTTGTCCAGGTCCGTACCCTCCGGTACCCAGCTCGGTCGCCGCATGCCTGTGACTCCTTCACTCCGGTTCCGGGGGCGCAGCGCCTGGGGGTGCTGCCGTGACTGATGAGACTACAAGCACGCAAGATCCTCCCTTGCACCCCGAACGGGTGCAAGCGGAGTGCACACTTCCTCGCGGATGCCCCTCTCTCTAGGGTGGACCCGTGGATCCCAACCACTACCGCTTCCGGGGCGTGTGGCGGCTCGCGGCACCCGCCCCGGCGGTGTACGCGGCGCTGGAGGACGTCCGGAGCTACCCGCTGTGGTGGCCGGAGGTCCGCGAGGCCCGGGAGACCGGTGCGGGGTCGGGGTCCGGCGAGGTGGTGGTCCGGGGGCTGCTGCCGTACCGGCTGGTGATCGGGCTGGAGACCCGTCGGCGTGACCCGGCGGCCGGGGTGCTGGAGGCGGCGATGCGGGGTGACCTGGTCGGGTGGTCACGGTTCACCGTGACGGCGGACGGGCCGGGCGGCACGCGGTGCCGGGTGCTCTTCGAGGAGGACACCCGCCCCGCCAAGGCCCTGCTGCGGCGGCTGGCCCTGCCGTTGCACCCGCTGTTCCGGGCCAACCACGCGGTGATGATGCACCGGGGAGGCCGCGGACTGGCGGCGTACCTGACGGGCCTGGCGGGTGGCGGCGGCGGACGAAGGACGGCGAACAGATGACAGATGACAGATTTCAGCGAACAGATTTCAACTTTCGAAATCTGTCAGCTGTCAGTTGTTCGCCGAAACCGGGCCCCGACCCCGACCGCGACCCCGACCCCGGCCCCACCCCCGCCCCCGAGTTCGGCTTCGACGCCCCCTTCGACCGCACCGGTACCGGCAGCAGCAAGTGGGCCCGGGCCGACGCCCCCGGCGTGATCCCGATGGGCCTGGCGGACATGGACCTCCCCGGCCCGCCCGCCGTCGCCGAGGCCCTGGCCCGGCGCGCCCGCCACCCCGCGTACGGGTACACCGTCTGCGACCCGGCCGGGCGGACCCTGGTCGCCGACTGGTACCGCACCCGGCACGGCGTCGAGGTCGACCCGGACTGGGTGCTGCTGCTCCCCTGCGGCCCGCGCACCACACTGCGCCTGCTCCTGGAGACCGTACGGACGGAGGCCGCAGACCCGCGGGCCCCCGTCCTCTTCCCCACCCCCGAGTGGGGCGGTTTCGCCCAACTCTGCCGCGCCGCCCGGGCCGAGTACCGCGAACTGCCGCTGCCCGCCGGCCCGGACGGCTACCTGCTCCCCGACGCCCCGCTCCCCCGCCCCGCCACCGCCCTCCTGCTGAGCAGCCCGCACAACCCCTCGGCCCGGGTCTGGCCCGCCGCCCGACTGCGCGCCCTGGCCGAACGGGCCGCCGAGGCCGGCGCGCTGCTGGTCTCGGACGAGGTGCACGGCGACCTCACCCACCCCGGCCGGGCCCACCCCGTCGCCGTCGCCGTCGTCGACCCCGCCCTGCGGCACCGCACCGTCACCCTCAACTCGGTCGGCAAGACCTTCAACTGCTCAGGCATTCCCAGCAGTTGGGCACTCGTCCCGGACCCGGCGCTGCGCGCCCGGCTGACCGACACCCTGGCCGGTTACGGCCTCTGGGAGGGCGGCCTGCTGGAGCAGACCGTACAGCGGGCCGCGCTCGGCGAGGGCGGCCCGTGGCTGGACGCGCTGCTGGCACACCTCGCCGCCGCCCGCACCCGGCTCACCGAGCGGCTCGGTCCCGCCGTCCGCTCCGCCCCGCAGGCCTCGTACCTGCTCTGGCTGGACGCCGCCGCCCTCGGCCTGCCGCCCACGGACGCCCGCGCCGCGCTGCTGGAGCGCTGCGGCCTGGAGGCCTCCGACGGCGCCGAGTTCGGCCCGGGCGGCGCGGGTTCGCTGCGCCTCAACTACGCCCTGCCGGGCCCGGTGCTGGACACCGTCCTGGAGCGCCTGGACCGCCTGTGACCGGGGCACGTGCCCGGCCCGGGAGGCGCTTCCCGGCGCCCTCGAGAGCCCCGTATTCACCCGATCGCCATGCCTCTGACCTGCGCAAACGAACATTCACGCGATATTTGCGAGGCGCCCCCGCATGCTCCGTAGCAGACTGGGCAAAGTAGACCGGGCCGCAATCGTGATCCCGAGGATGGTGAGTCCGGTGATACCGACATCCCGCACCACTCCGCCCGACCGGCAGAGCGCAGCACCGCCCCCGTCAGGGGTGACCCCGTTGACCGAATCGGGGGCGCGCAGCCACGTGTCGGGCGTCTGTTTCAAGATCGGACCGCCCCGCCTGGTGGGGGTCGAGGTCGAGTGGTTCGTCCATGACGACCGATGTCCCGGCCGGCCGGTTCCTCCCGAACTGCTCCACGCCGCGCTGGAATCGCTGCCCCTGGGCGGCCCGGACGGCACCTCGCTCCCCTCCGGTTCGCGCCTCACGCTCGAACCCGGCGGACAGGTCGAGCTCAGCTCCCCGCCCGCCACCGGCCTGCTGGCCTGCGTCGACGACACCCGACGCGATCTGACCGCCCTGCGGTCCGCCTTCGCGGCGCAGGGCCTGCGCCTCACCGGCACCGGGACGGACCCGCTCGCCCGCCCCCGACGGATGGTGCTGGACCACCCCCGCTACCTCGCGATGGAGCGCTTCTTCGACTCGGCCGGGCCGTGGGGCCGGGTCATGATGACCGGTACCGCATCCGTGCAGGTGTGCCTGGACGCCGGTGACGCGGACGGCCCGCACGCGGTCGAGCGGCGCTGGCAGCTGGTCCACCGGCTCGGCCCGGTGCTGGTCGCCGCCTTCGCCAACTCCCCGCTCCTGGACGGGAAGCCGACCGGTCACCGGTCCACCCGGCAGACCGTCTGGTCCCGGATGGACCCGACCCGCACCCTCGCCCCCGAGCCGGACCACGGTGACCCGCGCGAGGCCTGGGCGCAGTACGTGCTGGACGCCGAAGTCCTGTGCGTGCGAAGGCCGGAGGGGCTGCCCTGGACCGCCCCGCCCGGCCTGACCTTCCGCGACTGGACCCGCGGCGCGGGCGAACGACCGGCCACACTGGCCGACTTGGAGTACCACTGCACCACCCTGTTCCCCCCGGTGCGCCCCCGCGGCCACCTGGAGCTACGGATGATCGACGCCCAGCCCGGTGACGGCTGGGTGGTGCCCGCCGCCCTGGTCACCGCGCTGCTGGACGACCCGGTGGCCGCCGACACCGCACTCGCCGCGCTGGAGCCGCTCGACGCCGCCGACCGACGGGACGGCGCCACCAGTCCGCGCCCACCGCGCAGCGGGGTCTGGCGCCGCGCCGCCACCCTGGGCGTCGCCGATCCCGAGCTGCGCCGCGCCGCCCTCACCTGCTTCGCCGTCGCCGACGCCGCGCTGGGCCGCCTGCCCGGCGCCGGGCGGCTGCGCGCCACCGTCGCCGAGTTCGCCGAGCGCTACCCCGCGCGCGGCCGCTGCCCGGCCGACGACCAGCTGGACGCCCTGCGCTCCGGCACCCGACGCACTCCCCCGGAGGAGGCATCATGACCGACGTCCGACCGCCCGCACCCGCCGGAACAGGCGCCGCCGGCCCCGGAACGGGCAGCGCCGACCCGGGCGCGCCGACCGCCGGTCCCACCGGTCCCACCGCCACCCACGAGGCCGGCACCGCGGCCGGGATCGAGGCCGGCACCGAGGCCCTGCGCGAGAGCATCGCCGCCGAACTGCTGGCCGCCCGCGCCCGGACCGCCGCGCTGACCGACTGCGTCGAGGACGCCGACCTCACCGCCCAGCACTCGCCGCTGATGTCGCCGCTGGTCTGGGACCTCGCGCACATCGGCAACCAGGAGGAGCTGTGGCTGCTGCGCAACGTCGGTGGCCGGGACCCGATGCACCCCGAGATCGACCCGCTGTACGACGCGTTCCAGCACCCCCGGGCCGAGCGCCCCAGTCTGCCGCTGCTGCCGCCGGCCGAGGCCCGCGCGTACGCCCACGAGGTGCGCGGCCGGGTGCTGGACCTGCTGGCCGCCAGCCCCCTGGAGGGTGCACCGCTGCTGGACGCCGGGTTCGCCTTCGGGATGATCGCCCAGCACGAGCAGCAGCACGACGAGACGATGCTGATCACCCACCAGCTCCGCCGGGGCGAACCCGCCCTGGCCGCTCCCCCGCCGCCGCCCGCGCCCGCCGACGCGGCCACCCTGCCCGCCGAGGTCCTGATCCCCGCGGGCCCCTTCACCATGGGCACGGACATCGAGCCGTGGGCCCTGGACAACGAGCGCCCGGCCCACCGGGTCGACCTGCCGGCCTACTTCCTGGACACCACCCCGGTCACCAACGCCGCCTACCAGCGCTTCATCGCCGACGGCGGCTACCACGACCCGCGCTGGTGGACCGCGGAGGGCTGGCAGCACCGGCTCCGGGCCGACCTGACCGCCCCGCTGTTCTGGCAGCAGCAGGACGGCCAGTGGCTGCGCCGCCGGTTCGGCACCGTCGAACCGGTGCCACCTAACGAGCCGGTGCTGCACGTCAGTTGGTACGAGGCGGACGCGTACGCCCGCTGGGCCGGGCGGCGGCTGCCGACCGAGGCCGAGTGGGAGAAGGCGGCCCGGCACGACCCGGCCACCGACCGCTCGCGGCGCTACCCCTGGGGTGACGGCCCGCCCGGCCCCGAGCACGCCAACCTCGGCCAGCGGCACCTGCGCCCGGCCGCCGCCGGCAGCTATCCGGCGGGAGAATCCCCTTACGGGGTAAGGCAGTTGATGGGCGATGTGTGGGAGTGGACGGCCAGCGACTTCCACCCCTACCCGGGGTTCCGGGCCTGGCCGTACCAGGAGTACTCGGAGGTCTTCTTCGGGCCCGAGTACAAGGTGCTGCGCGGCGGTTGCTTCGCGGTGGCGCCGGTCGCCTGCCGGGGCACCTTCCGCAACTGGGACTACCCCGTCCGGCGGCAGATCTTCTCCGGCTTCCGCACCGCCCGCAGTGCGGAGCACGACGCCCGCGGCCCGCAGCACCACCGGGAGGGCTTCTGATGTGTCGTCACCTCGCCTACCTGGGTGAGCCGGTGGCGCTGCAGGAGCTGCTGGTGCAGCCGCCGTACGCGCTGCACCGGCAGTCCTGGGCGCCGCGCACCCAGCAGTACGGGACGGTCAACGTGGACGGCTTCGGCCTCGGCTGGTACGCGGACGGCGACGAGGTGCCCGCCCGCTACCGCCGGGCCGGGCCGATCTGGGCGGACGCCGGCTTCGCCGACCTCGCCCGGGTGATCCGCACCCGGGCACTGCTGGCGGCCGTCCGCTCCGCCACCGACGGCTGCGCGGCGGGCGAGGCCGCGGCCGCGCCGTTCGCCGCCGGACGCTGGCTGTTCAGCCACAACGGGGCGGTGGCCGGCTGGCCCGGCAAGCTGGACGCGCTCGCCGCCCTGCTGCCGCCCGCCGAACTGCTGGAGCTGGAGGCCCGGACCGACTCGGCCCTGCTGTGGGCCCTGGCCCTGCACCGGCTGCGCCGGGGCGAGAGCCTCGGCGCGGCGCTCGCGGGCACGGTGGCCGACGTCACCGCGCACACCACCGGACGGCTCAACCTGTTGCTCACCGACGGCACCGCGCTCGCCGCGACCGCCTGGGGCGACACCCTGCACCACCGACGCCTGCCCGGCCTCGGCACGGTGGTGGCCTCCGAACCGTACGACGACGCCCCGGAGTGGACACCCGTCCCGGAGGGCTCCCTGCTGCTGGCCGACGCCACGGGCGTCACCGTCCGGCAGCTCCCCAGTCACTACTGACCCTCCACTCTCCCCTTCATCTTCTGAACAGAGGAACCACCCTGTCATGGACACCTTCGATCTCACCCGACTGCTGCCCGCCGACCACTTCAGCACCGCGCTGCACCACGACGTGCGGCACGGACTGACCGCCGACCCCAAGTGGCTGCCGCCGAAGTGGTTCTACGACGCCCGGGGCAGCGAGCTGTTCGAGGAGATCACCCGGCTGCCCGAGTACTACCCGACCCGCGCCGAGCGGGCCATCCTCACCGCCCGGGCCGGCGAGATCGCCGCCGCCACCCGCGCCCACACCCTGGTCGAACTGGGCTCCGGCTCCTCCGAGAAGACCCGGCTGCTGCTGGACGCGCTGCGCTCGACCGGCGACCTGGAGACCTACGTCCCGGTGGACGTCAGCGAGAGCGCCCTGGTGGCGGCCGGCACCGCACTCGCCGCCGAGTACCCCGGACTGGCCGTGCACGGCGTGCTGGCCGACTTCACCGCCCGCCTCGGCCTGCCCCCGGAGGGCGGCCCGCGCCTGGTCGCCTTCCTCGGCGGCACCCTCGGCAACCTGCTGCCCCAGGAGCGGGCCGGCTTCCTGCGCGGCCTGCGCGCCGCCCTCGACCCGGGCGACTTCCTGCTGCTCGGCACCGACCTGGTCAAGGACCCGGCGGTGCTGGTCGCCGCCTACGACGACTCCGCCGGGGTGACCGCCGAGTTCAACCGCAACGTGCTCAACGTGCTCAACCGCGAGCTGGGCGCCGACTTCGACCCGGAGGCCTTCGAGCACGTCGCGCTCTGGGACCCGGAGCAGGAGTGGATCGAGATGCGACTGCGCTCGCTGCGCTCGCAGACCGTGAAGATCCCGGCCCTGAACCTGCCGGTGCACTTCGACCGGGGCGAGGAGCTGCGCACCGAGGTGTCGGCCAAGTTCCGCCGGGAGCGGGTGGCCGGGGAGCTGGCCGCGGCCGGGCTGCGGCTGACCCACTGGTGGACGGACCCCGAGGGCCGGTTCGGACTCTCGCTCTCCGCCCCGGCCTGAGCGAAGCACCCCCGGAGGCCCAATTTGCTTGTTCACCTTACGAATTCTCAGAGCAAAACTTGAGCCTCCCCGTCTACAAGGCTTGAACGAATAGGGGTTACGATCTCGGCTACCGAGCTCAGCGTTGAGTACCCAGGAGTCAAGATCGTGAGCGTCACCCAGAAGCCCTCCGGGGCGGCCGAGGCCACTGCGCCCGGCCGCCTCGGCTTCGTCGTCTTCATCACCGCCGCCGCTGCCCTGGGCGGCTTCCTGTTCGGCTACGACAGCTCCGTGATCAACGGCGCCGTCTCCGGCATCCAGGGGAAGTTCGGAGTCGGCAGCGGCGAGACCGGCCTGATCGTCTCCTCGGCGCTGCTGGGCTCCGCGGTCGGTGCCGCGCTGGCCGGCCGGTTCGCCGACCGCTACGGCCGGATCAAGGTCATGAAGGCGGGCGCGCTGCTGTTCGCGGTCAGCGCCGTCGGCTCGATGCTGCCGTTCTCCCCCTGGGACCTCGCCCTGTGGCGCGTCCTCGGCGGCGCGGCCATCGGCATCGCCTCGGTGATCGCCCCGACCTACATCGCCGAGGTCGCGCCGACCAAGTACCGCGGCCGGCTGGCCTCCTTCCAGCAGGCCGCCATCGTGCTCGGCATCGCGATATCCCAGCTGGTCAACTGGGTGCTGGCGGACGCCGCCGGCGGTGACACCCGCGGCCGGCTGCTCGGCCTGGAGGCCTGGCAGTGGATGCTCGGCGTCTGCGTGGTGCCGGCCGCGGTCTACTTCGTGCTCTCCTCGGTGATCCCGGAGTCCCCCCGCTACCTGATCCAGGCCGAGCGCCTGGACGACGCCCGCAAGGTGCTGGCCGAGGTCGAGGGCGAGGGCATCGACACCGATGCCCGGATCGCCGAGATCCAGTCGCTGATCGCCTCCGACCACCGCCCGCGCTTCCGCGACCTGCTCGGCGGCCGCTTCGGCCTGCTCCCGATCGTCTGGGTCGGCATCGGCCTGTCGGTCTTCCAGCAGCTGGTCGGCATCAACGTGATCTTCTACTACTCGTCGATCCTGTGGCAGTCGGTCGGCATCGACCAGAGCAACTCGCTGCTGATCAGCTTCATCGGCTCGGTCATCAACATCCTCGGCACCGTGATCGCGATCCTGCTGGTCGACCGGATCGGCCGCAAGCCGCTCGCCCTGATCGGCTCGGCGGGCATGGCCGTCACCCTCGCCGCCGCGGGCTGGGCGTTCTCCTCCGCGACCGGCTCCGGCGACAACGTCACGCTGCCCGACCTCCAGGGCACCGTCGCGCTGATCTCCGCCAACGCCTTCGTGCTGTTCTTCGCGATGTCCTGGGGCGTGGTCGTCTGGGTGATGCTCGGCGAGATGTTCCCGAACCGGATCCGCGCCGCCGCGCTCTCCGTCGCCGCCTCCGCGCAGTGGATCGCCAACTGGGCCATCACCGTGTCGTTCCCGTCGCTCTCGCGCTGGAACCTCTCGGCGACCTACCTGGTGTACGCGGCCTTCGCGGCCCTGTCGATCGTCTTCGTGGCGAAGTACATGAAGGAGACCAAGGGCATCCGCCTCGAGGACATGGGCTGACCGAAGCCCCTACCTTCCGGTCGTACGATCCGACCTTCGGCCCCCGCACCCTAGCGCGCAGAGCGCGGGTGCGGGGGCCGAATCGTTCACTCCCTGCGGTGGGCCGGGCACCTCCGGTACTCCTGTTCGCCAGGAGGGATGTGTCCTTGATCTTCAACCGGCTCCGCACCCGCAGAACCGCCACCGCCCCGAGCGGCGGCTGCCCGTACGCCCACGCGCACCCCGCGACGGGCTTCGCGCCACCCGTACCGCCGACCCCCGGGCCGAGGCTGCGGCCGGACCCGCAGTCGGACCCCCACCCGGCCCCGCCGCTGACCCCGCACCCGAGCCCGCACCCGACCGCACAGCCGACCCCGCACCCGGCCCCGGAGCTGGCCGCACAGCCGGCCCCGGAGGCGCAACTGCCGTCCGCGCCACCGCCGTTCACCGACCCCGGGCAGGCCGCCGAGTTCGTCCGGCAGTTCCACCGCGAGCAGCCCGCCGCCGGGGACCCGGGGCCGAGGCTGCGCGCCGTCCGGGAGGAGATCGACCGCACCGGCAGCTACCACCACACCCCCGCCGAACTCGCCTACGGTGCCAAGCTCGCCTGGCGCAACGCCGCCCGCTGCATCGGCCGGCTGTACTGGCGCAGCCTGGTGGTCCGCGACCTGCGCCACCTGTCCGACCCCGACGACATCGCCGCCGAGTGCTTCGAGCACCTCCGGCTGGCGGGCAACGGCGGCCGGATCCGCCCGGTGGTCTCGGTGTTCGCCCCCGACCGCCCGGGCCGCCCGGCCCCGCGGATCCTCAACCAGCAGTTGGTCCGCTACGCCGGGCACCGGGTCGACGGCGCCGTGGTCGGCGACCCGGCGGGCGCCGAACTCGCCGAGCTGGCCCGCGGGCTCGGCTGGAAGTGCGCCGAGGACCGCTTCGAGGTGCTGCCGCTGCTGCTCCAGGAAGGCCCGCAGGAGCGCCCGCGCTGGTACGGCCTGCCGGACGACACCACCCTGGAGGTGCCGCTGAGCCACCCCGAGCACGCCTGGTTCGCCGAACTCGGGCTGCGCTGGTACGCGGTGCCCGCGATCAGCGACATGACGCTGGAGATCGGCGGCGTCCGCTACCCCACCGCGCCGTTCAACGGCTGGTACATGGGCACCGAGATCGGCGCCCGCAACCTGGCCGACGCCGACCGCTACGACATGCTCGGCACGGTCGCCGAAGGGCTGGGCCTGGACACCTCCAGCGAGCGCACGCTCTGGCGCGACCGCGCCCTGGTCGAGCTCAACCTCGCGGTGCTGCACTCCTTCCAGGAGGCCGGGGTGACGATCGCGGACCACCACACCGAGTCGGCGCGCTTCCTCAAGCACGTCGCCCAGGAGCAGCGCCTCGGCCGCCCGACCCCGGCGGACTGGAGCTGGATCGTGCCCCCGGTCTCCGGCGGGCTGACCCCGGTCTACCACCGGTACTACGACCCGGTGGACCCGGAGCAGCGGCCGGCCTTCCTGGCCCGCGAGCCCTGGTGACCGGGGCGGGCGCCGCGGCTCCGGCGGCTCCCGTGACCCCGGCGTCCCCGGCAGCCCCGGCGCCCTCGGCAGCCCCGGCGTGCCCGGTGGGACCAGTGGGACCAGTGGGACCGCCGGTCGCCCGCGACTACGAGGGCGACCGCACCGCCAGGCGCTCGAAACGCAGCGCGAGCCCGTCCAGCAGTGCCTCCAGGCCGGTCTCGAAGGCGCCCTCGTCGACCGAACCCCGGTGCCCCGCGAGCCGGTGGGCCTCGCCGAGGTGCGGGTAGTCGGCCGCGTCGTACACCTCGGCGTCCGCCGGGAAGCCGGCCGCGAAGGAGGCCAGCGCGGAACCGGTGACGAAGTAGCGCATCAGCGCGCCGATCCGGGTGGCCTGGCCGCGCGGCCACCCGGATCCGACCAGGTGCCCGAACACGGCGTCGGCCAGCCGCAGCGCGTTGGGCCGCCGTCCCGGCCCCTGGGCGAGCACCGGGACGATGTTGGGGTGGGCGGCCAGCGCGGCGCGGTAGGAGCGCGCCCAGGCGTGCAGCGCCTCCGGCCAGGGGGTGGCCCGGTCGTCGAACATCGACAGGTCGACCTCGCCGATCACGCTGTCCACCACCGCGTCCAGCAGCTCGTCCTTGGTGGCGAAGTGGTTGTAGAGCGAGGGCCCGCTGACCGAGAGCCCGGCCGCGAGGCGGCGGGTGGAGAGCGCCTCCAGCCCCTCGTCGTCGATCAGCCGCAGGGCGGCCGTGACGATGAGCTCACGGCTGAGCAGCGGGGTGCGCGGGCGAGCCATCGGGTCGCTACCTCCGGTCGGGTGGGGTGGGGACCGATTCTGGCAGGTACCCCTTCCCAGCACGGGCGGGTCGGGTCTACAGTCCACACGTAAAACTTGCAGCGCTAGTTTAACGAGGTGGGCACCGTCGTGAACCTGGAGTTGTCCGAGGAGCAGGCCGCCGTCCGCGAGCTGGCCGCCTCGTTCACCGACCGCGAGATCGTGCCGTACGCCGCCGAGTGGGACCGCGCCGAACAGGTGGACCGCGCGATCATCGGCAAGCTCGGGAAGGTCGGCTTCCTCGGCCTGACCATCCCCGAGGAGTACGGCGGCAGCGGCGGCGACCACCTCGCCTACTGCCTGGTCCTGGAGGAACTCGGGCGCGGCGACTCGGCCGTGCGCGGGATCGTCTCGGTCTCGCTCGGCCTGGTCGGCAAGTCGATCAACGCCTTCGGCACCGAGGAGCAGAAGCGGCACTGGCTGCCCCGGCTCACCTCGGGCGAGGCCCTGGCCTGCTTCGCCCTCACCGAACCCGGCACCGGCTCGGACGCCGCCCACCTCACCACCCGGGCCGTGCGCGACGGCGACGACTGGCTGATCAGCGGCGCCAAGACCTTCATCACCAACGGCACCTGGGCCGACGTCGCCCTGGTCTTCGCCCGCACCGGCGGCGACCACCCCGAGCAGCAGGGCCACCGGGGCATCACCGCCTTCCTCGTCCCCACCGGCCTGCCCGGCTTCGGCCGCACCGAGATCCACGGCAAGCTCGGCCTGCGCGGCCAGACCACCGCCGGACTCGACCTGGACGGCGTCCGGGTGCCCGACAGCGCCCGGCTCGGCGAGGTCGGCAAGGGCTTCACGGTGGCGATGGCGGCCCTGGCCAAGGGCCGGATGTCGGTCGCGGCCGGCTGCGTCGGCATCGCCCGGGCCTGCCTGGAGGCCGCCGTCCGCTACGCCGGCGAGCGCGAGCAGTTCGGCAAGCCGATCGCCTCGCACCAGCTCGTCCAGGAACTGCTGGCCGGCATCGCGGTCGACGTCGAGGCGGCCCGGCTGCTCACCTGGAAGGTCGCCGACCACATCGAACGCGGCCTGCCGTTCGCCACCGAGTCCTCCGTCGCCAAGCTCTACGCAAGCGAGGCCGCCGTCCGGGCCGCCAACAACGCGCTCCAGGTGTTCGGCGGCTACGGCTTCATCGACGAGTACCCGGTCGGCAAGTACCTGCGCGACGCGCGGGTGATGACCCTCTACGAGGGCACCAGCCAGATCCACCAACTGCTCATCGGGCGCGCCCTGACCGGCGTCAACGCCTTCTGACCCACCACCCCGATCATCCGATAAGGAGCACGACGTGCGCCCTGTCTACTTCGCCGCAGCCCGCCGCACACCCATCGGCCGGCTGCGCGGAGCGCTCGCCACGGTCCGGCCGGACGACCTCTCGGCCACCGTGCTGCGCGCCCTGCTCGCCGACGTACCCGCCCTCGACCCGGCCCGGATCGACGACGTCTACTGGGGCGCCGCCAACCAGGCCGGCGAGGACAACCGCAACGCCGCCCGGATGGCCGTCCTGCTGGCCGGCCTGCCGGAGACCGTCCCCGGCGCCACCGTCAACCGGCTCTGCGCCTCCGGCCTGGAGGCCGTCACTCTCGCCGCCCGGGCGATCGGCTCCGGCGAGGCCGACGTGGTGCTGGCGGGCGGCTGCGAGTCGATGACCCGCGCGCCGTTCGTCCTGCCCCGCCCCGACGAGGCGCTGCCGCACCGGATCGAGACCTACGACACCCGGCTCGGCTGGCGGCTCACCAACCCGCGGATGGCCGAACTGCACGGCGTGCTCAGCATGGGCGAGACCGCGGAGGAGGTGGCCGGCCGGTACGGCATCGGACGCGAGCGCCAGGACGCCTTCGCACTGCGCAGCCATCAGCGGGCCGCCGCCGCCCGCAAGGACGGGCACTTCGACGCCGAACTGGTCCCGGTCGAGCGGCCGGACGGGGTGACGGTGAGCCAGGACGAGGGCATCCGCGAGGACACCAGCCTCGACAAGCTCGCCCGCCTCAAGCCGGCCTTCCGGCCGGGCGGCACCGTCACGGCCGGGAACGCCTCACCGATGAACGACGGCGCGGCCGGGCTCGTCCTGGTCAGCGAGGAGGCGCTGCACGACCTCGGACTGCAGCCGCTCGGCCGGTACGTGGCCGGGGCCTCGGCCGGGGTGCACCCGGACGTGATGGGCATCGGGCCGGTGCCCGCCACCGCCAAGGTGCTCGGCCGGGCCGGGTGGGACCTCGCCGACCTGGACACCGCCGAGCTGAACGAGGCCTTCGCCGCCCAGGCGCTGGCCTCCGCCGACGGCATCGGGTTCAGCCCGGAACGGGCCGACGAGGTGGTCAACCCCAGCGGCGGGGCGATCGCCCTCGGCCACCCGCTGGGCGGCTCGGGCGCCCGCATCCTCACCACCCTGCTGCACCGCATGCGCCGCACCGGCGCCCGGCGCGGCCTGGCCACGATGTGCGTGGGCGTGGGGCAGGGTACGGCCGTGCTGGTCGAGAACGTCTGAGACGGGTCGGGACAGGTTTCGGGACGGGTTCCGGGGCAGGTTTCGGGACGGGTTCCGGGGCAGGTTTCGGGACGGGTTCCGGGACAGGGTTTCGGGACAGGTTTCGAGTGAGCGGGAGCATCCAGTGAGCGGAGGAACGGACATGGCACGGTTCGCAGGGAAGGTCGCCGTGGTGACCGGCGCGGCGCAGGGCATCGGCGCGGCCACCGCGCGTCGGCTGGCGGAGGAGGGCGCGAGCGTCGCGGTGGTCGACCTGACCGCCGAGCGGGCGGCCGGGACGGTCGCCGAGATCACCGCCAAGGGCGGCACCGCCCGGGCCTACGGCTGCGACGTGGCCGACTACGACGCCGTCGACGAGGTCTTCGCCCGGGTCGCGGAGGAACTCGGCGGACTGCACATCCTGGTCAACAACGCCGGGATCACCCGGGACAACCTGTTCTTCAAGATGCCCAAGGCCGACTGGGACACCGTCCTGACGGTCAACCTGACCAGCGCGTACAACTGCAGCCACGTGGCGCAGAAGTACATGGTGGCGCAGAAGTACGGAAAGATCGTCTCGCTCAGCTCGCGCTCCGCGCTCGGCAACCGGGGCCAGGCCAACTACGCGGCCGCCAAGGCCGGCATCCAGGGGCTCACCGCGACCCTGGCGATCGAGCTGGGGCCGTTCAACATCAACGTCAACGCCGTCGCCCCGGGCTACATCGCCACCGCGATGACGGCCGCCACCGCCGAGCGGGTCGGCGCCACCGCCGAGGACCACCAGACCGAGGTGGCCTCCCGCACGCCGCTGCGCCGGGTCGGGCAGCCGGAGGAGGTCGCCTCGGTGGTGGCCTTCCTGGCGAGCGAGGACGCCTCGTACGTGAGCGGGCAGACACTGTACGTCAACGGTGGGGCCCGGTAGCTCCGGCCGGCGCGGACATCCGGCACCCGTACGTGAATTGGGTGGGTGCTGGGAAGATACGGTTAATATTCATTGAATATTACTGACGCGTCATCACATGGCCGTCCCAGGTGCGTGGTTACTTTTCCCTGGGACGGCCTTTACCCTTTCGCGTGGCCGATCATGACCATGGACCTGGTCGAGCGACCCCACCAAATGACTATGGCATGATCATGCGGCACTCGATGGGATGGCCGAACCGACCCGACCGGACCTGGTCGGGCCCTCTGCGTCCCAAGGAGTTCCATGGGCAGCCCCGCCTCCCTCCGCCGTGCCCTGGCTCTGCTCGCCGTGGGGGCCACCGCCCTCACCGCGGGCACCGTCGCCGTTCCGGCCGTCGGCGCCGCGACCGCCGCCCCCGCGCACGACCTCTCGGGCGTCCACGTCCGCCCGGCCTCCTTCGGCCACCACCTCGCCACGACCCGCCCGGCGCCGCTGAGCACCACCCAGTGCGTCAGCCAGATCGGCATCCACTGCTACTCGCCGGTCCAGTACCAGGCCGCCTACAACCTGGCCCCGCTGTACAAGGAGGGCATCACCGGCAAGGGCCGGACCATCGTCATCGTCGACTCCTTCGGCTCGCCGACCATCCAGCACGACCTGGAGGTCTTCGACAAGCAGTGGGGCATCAAGGACACCCAGGTCGAGGTGCGGAAGTGGGGCAACGTCCCCGTCTTCGACCCGAAGAACCCCGACCACACCGGCTGGGCCGGCGAGACCACCCTGGACGTCGAGTACGCCCACGCGATGGCCCCCGACGCCCACATCATCCTGGTCGAGACCGGCGTCGCCGAGACCGAGGGCACCACCGGCCTGCCCGAGATGATGGACGCCGAGAAGGACCTGATCAAGAAGGGCATCGGCGACGTCATCTCGCAGAGCTTCGGCGCCACCGAGAACACCTTCCCGGGTTACGACAAGGGCGACTTCAAGTCGCTGACCGACCTGCGCTACGCCTTCAAGGCCGCCGCCGACCGCAACGTCACCGTGCTCGCCGCCTCCGGCGACAACGGCGCCACCGACTCGCAGACCAACGGCACGGACCTGTACCCGTTCAAGGTCAACTCCTGGCCGTCCTCGGACCCGCTGGTCACCTCCATCGGCGGCACCCAGCTGACCCTGGACGACAACGGCAAGCGCACCGCGGCCGACAAGGTGTGGCACGACAAGTCCGGCGCCGGCGGCGGTGGCGTGTCCGGGATCTTCTCGCGCCCGTGGTACCAGGCCGGCGTCTCCGACGTCACCGGCAACCACCGCGGCACCCCGGACATCAGCATGAGCGCCGCCGTCGACGGCGCCGCCTGGACCTACGAGTCCTACGACCCGACCGCGGTCGGCTGGCACCTCACCGGCGGCACCAGCGAGGCCACCCCGCTGTTCTCGGGCATCGTCGCGCTCGCCGACCAGCTCGCCGGCCACCGCCTCGGCCAGCTCAACCCGAGCCTGTACGGCCTGAGCCTGCTGCCGAGCAAGTGGAGCGGCATCGTCGACGTCAAGGACGGCGACAACGGCTGGGGCGGCGTCACCGGCTACAACGCCGCCGAGGGCTACGACCTCGCGTCCGGCCTCGGCACCATCGACGGCACCAAGTTCGTCCACGCGATCGCGGGCGACGTGCGGTTCGACGACAACAGCCAGGGCAACGAGCAGTAAGCGGTAAGCGGTAAGCGATAAACGGAGAACAGCGAGCAGTCGGTCGGGACGCGGTGCCTGACGGCTGACAAGTAACAGCGAACGGATAACAGATTTCAACATCTGTTATCCGTTCGCTGTTTTCTGTTATCTGTTACCTGTCATCTGTTCGCTGTCCTCTGGCCGCTGCTCGCAGCCGTCAGGCCTGGTCGGCCACTGCCGGTGCGGCGGCGGCGAGTTGGGCCAGATAGCGCTCGGCGGCGCGGAGCTTGCGGTTGTCCGGGCCCGGGAGGAAGGCGCGCAGCTCGATGATCTCCGGGGCGATCCGGATCGCCTCCGCCCGGTCGGTGATCGAGCGCCAGCAGGCCTCGGCGTTGGTGGCCGCCCGCTGGGTCTCCTGGTGGTCGGCGCCCTGCGAGCGGAGCAGCGTCAGGGCGACCTCACGGTAGATGGCGGCCGCCTCCGCGGTCCGGCCCGCGAGCCGGCACACGTGGGCGCGCACCTGGCGCACCTGGAGGACCGGCTCGGAGACGGCCCCGTGCTCGGCGATCGCCTCCAGTTCGAGGGCGAAGGCGAGATCGGTGGCGGCGGCGTGGTCCCCCGCGTCGGCGCTGCGGACGATCCGTCCGATCACCTCGCGGTAGTCCTCGCGCGGCACGTTGGTGGCCGGCTCCTCGGCCGGGGCGGGCGGCTGGTCGGTCGGTCCCTCGGCAACCGGTTCCGCGTCCGTCGGGACGACGTCGGTCAGGACGGCTTCGGCCGGGACGGCGTCGGCCGGGACAGCGTCCTGCGGGACCTCGTCCGTCGGACCGGTCTCGTCCGGGACGGCGTCCCGGGGCTCCTCGACCGGCTCAACCGACTCAATCGACTCGACCAGCTCAGCCGGCTCGGTGGGCTCGGCAACCCCCGTGTCATCAGCGGCGGTTCCGGCTGCCTCGACGACCTCTGCCGCCTCTACCGCCTCCACGGCCTCCACGGCCTCCGGCAGAGCCTTGCGCAGCGTGACGCCCACCGCAGGGGCCTCCTCCGCCGGAGCAGCGGGCTTGTGCAGGCTCACCCCCGAAGCCGTCTCGGCCGACTGCTCGCCCTCCTTGCGCAGGCTGACCGGGCGGACCGGACGGGGCGGGGTCGGCGGCACTCCGGGCTTGACCAGGCTCACCGGCCCGCCGACGGGCGTGACCGGCAGCGGGGCGGGCGCCACCGGTGTCCGCTCGGCCACGGCGTCCTGCGGCTCCGCCTGCCGAGGCGGCGGCACCGCAGCGGGCGTCGGCAGCTCGGTCGGCACCGCGTCCGCGACGGGCAGCACCTCCGGAACCGGCAGCACGACGTCCGCCACCGGGGCCTCGCCCCGGCGGGCGGTGTTGCGGAAGACCGGACGGTCCGGGGTGTGGGTGGCGAGGATGACCACGTCCGGCCGCAGCACCGAGTACACCTGCTGGCGCAGCTGCTCGGGGGCGAGCACCTCGCCCGCGCCCGGGCGGCCGCCGTGCAGCGCCTCTATCAGGGCGCGGGTGAAGGTGCCGATCTGCTCCGGGTCCGGGCTGACGACCGCCCACAGCGGGATGCCCTCGCTGAGCGGCGAGACGGTGCCCTGGAGGTAGGGCCAGGCGTTCTGGTCGGCGCTCAGGTCGGCGATCACCAGGGTCTGCCATTCGGCCGGACGGTGGCTCAGTTCGGCGGCGATCGCCTGCCAGGGCAGGCCGTCCTGCCTGGCGTCGCGCAGGGTGAGCTGGAGCTGCCCGCCGCGCTTGTCGGCCACCACGTGCCCGCCCAGGTGGACCAGCAGCGGGCCCGGGTGACGGGAGGCGGCGCGCAGGTGCGCGAGCACGGTGTGCGGGTCGCTGGCGCCGGGGAGGTGGACGGCGTCCACCCCGTCCGCGGCGAGCAGTACCTGCGGCGACACGGCCGCGAGCATCGCGGACAGCACCGGCGCCTGGGCGGGGCCGCCCCGGCCCCAGGTGCGGCGGCCGGAGTTGCCGTAACCGCCCTCGATCACCAGGATCCGGCCGCGCGGGGCCGCACCGAGCCCGCCGGGGCCCGCCGGAGCCGTGGAGACCGCCGGAACACCGGCGGTGGACGGCGTCGCCGCCTGGGCGTGGGCGTGGGCCTGGGCGCCCGCGGCGGGCAGGCCGGTGAGGGTCCATCCGGTGGGCGCGACCGGCGGCACCGGCGGGCCGACCGTCGGCGGAGCGGGCGGCACCGTGGCGGCGAAGGCCGCGGGCGGCGCCGGGGGCGCGGGCGGCGGCTCGTACAGTGCGGCGGGCCCGGGCGGGTGCTCCTCGGGCCGCCCTGCGGGCTGCGGCGGTACGGCGTCCCAGGGGCCCGAGTCCGCGGTCGGCTCGGGACCTCCGGAAACAGCAGTCGTCTCCGCCATCTTCTGGTCACCGCCCCGCCCCGCCGCGTCCGCGGCGTCTGATGCCCTTGCCTTCGTGGTGCCTGCCACCACGTCCCGTGCGCGCCACCCTACGAGATCCCGGCACGCCCGAGCCAGGCCGGGTGGCCGATCGGCGCGCCACACCGCCGGGACCGGCCGCTATCGTGCCGTCATGACCGATCCGGGGCTCCCCCTGCTGTTCCTCGACGTCGACGGGCCCCTGATCCCCTTCGGCGCCCCGCCGCCCGGTGGCTACCCCGCCTACCCGGGCCCGGGCGCGGGCCCGTCCGGCAACCCGCTGGTGGCCCGGGTCGACCCGGGGCTCGGGCCCCGACTGCTCGCCCTGCCCTGCCAACTGGTCTGGGCCACCACCTGGTTGGCGGACGCCGACGCCTGCCTCGCACCCCGACTGGGCCTGCCCCGGCTGCCGTACGTGGACTGGCCGGAAACCGACCGACCGGGCGACGAGAGCGACCCGGGCGCCCAACTGCACTGGAAGACACGCACCTTGGTCGCCTGGGCGGCCGGACGCCGGTTCGTCTGGGTGGACGACGAGATCACCCCGGCCGATCGGCGCTGGGTCGAGGCCAACTCCCCCGCCGCCGCCCTGCTGCACCGCGTGAACCCCCAAGTCGGACTCACCGAGGCCGACTTCGCCACCGTCGACGCCTGGCTGCGCGCCATCTGACCGCACTCCACCGCCACGGCCCGGCGCCGACCGGCCGTAGCGGACCCGTCTACACCTTGCCGCAGGGCACCGGCTTGTCGTACGGGCCCGTCGCCGTCGTACGGTTGCCGCACACGGTGACCGTAGACGAGTAGTTCTGCACGACGGCATCCGCGCCGATGAACGTGTTGTGGACGACCTCGCCGCTCGGCACGTCGACCAGTTCGACCCCGGCGGCGACACCGCACCCGCCGGCTTGGATGGTGGTGGTGTTGCCGGAGACATCGGCCCGGGAGACGTTGCCGAGCGCGATCGTGGTGCCGAACGACCTCAGGGAGTTCCCGGTGACCCGCGCCGGACCGTACTCATTGGTCGGCGGAGCGATGTAGACCGGGGGGTAACAGGTGACGGGGTCACTGGTCTGGACGTTGTCCCGGAGGATGAACGGACCGGGCTTCACGCCGTAGTCGCTCGCCGCAGCCAGCAGCCCGAGGTAGACATCGCGGTAGGTGTTCCGGACGAGCGTCACGTCCCCGGTCCACACCGCGCCCTCGATCTCCACGTCGGTCATCCAGTAGCCGACGTTGCTCACGTCGTTGTGCTCGATCACGTAGTTGTGGCAGTTGTCGCACGAGAACGCGTGCCGACCGGTCGTGTGCACGGTGGAGTCGCGCACGGTGACATCGCGCGGCGCCACGGCCCCGTTGCCCTGCCCGTCCCACGTTCCGCCGGAGAAGAGCTCCACGGCGTCGCCCCAGGTGTTCTCGATGTGCAGCCGTTCGAGCAGAACGCCGTCGGCACCCCCGATCTTGACCCCGGCGTCGTGCTCCCGGGCCGAGTCGTAACAGGAGGGTTGGGCGACCACCGCGCAGTGCTCGGAGAAGTTCGTGCCCTGAAGGGTCAGATCACGGACGACGAAGCCGCCACCGCGGTCGAACCAGAGCCGCGCGCGGTTGGTACTCACCGGCGCGTCGACAGTGGCCTTGACGGTCGCGCCGTTGCCCTCGATGGTGATGTTCCTCCGCTGGGTGAAGGTGATCGAGCCGTTGGACAGGTAACAGCCGTTGCGCGCCAGGCGGATGGTCGCCCCGTCGGGCACCGTGGCCAGCCAGGTGTTGAACGCGTCGGTGACGTCCTGCGAGCAGTCCGAGGCCACGGGTGGCGTGACAGGGACTGCCCGGGCCGTGCCCGTCGCCGAGATGCTCGCCAGCAGGGCGAGCAGGAAGGCCGTAGCGGTGAAACGCCTCTTCACGTCCATCTCCCAGGAGAATCGACAATTCGTAAGCGGATCATCACACTGAGCAACGGGGCGTGCGCGTGGAGGACGGCCATTCGCACCACCCGAGAACTGCGGGGCCTACGGCGGGCCCGCGCAGCCGGGCTCGGTGTGGTGGTCGCAGTCGTGGGCGTCCAGGCGCGGAAGACCGCAGGAGCCCGACGACTGACAACCACCGAACGTCACGAATCGCGAACCCTGCGACGTCCCCGGTGGTTCAGGACCCGGCGAGCAGGTCCCGCAGCAGGGCGACCGTGTCGGCGTCCAGGTCCCGGCCGGTGCGGCGGCTGAGCGCGTCGAGGCGGTTGACGGCGCGCAGGAGCTGGTCCCGCGCACCGGCCGACGCGTAGGCGTAGAAGAGGTCACGGTGCAGGAGTTCGACGTCCGGGGCGACGGCTAGGCCGCGGAAGACGGCGGCCTCGGCGCTGCGGTGGTCGCCGTACTGGAGGCGGCGGGCGGCGAGTTCGTGGGCGGTGTCCACGATCGCGGCGATCATGTCCTGGCGCTCGGCCTCGGCCCAGCCGTAGGAGGCCGGCGGCGCCTCGGCGAACGGGGCACCGCGGACCAGCGCCAGGGCGTGGGCGAGGGCGGCGTCGGCGGTGGCACTGGTGCTGCGCATGCCGCGCCGGTAGAGGCTGCGGAACTCGTCCCAGTCGCAGGTGACGGCGGGGGCGAAGGCGTAGCCCTCGGTGGTGTCGGTGGGCAGGTAGGCACGGCCGTCCGGCGTGCTGCCGAACCAGGCCGCCAGGTCGGCGAGTTTGGCCGGCAGCGGGCTCCTGGCGTCGGCCGCGGTGGGGTGCGGGTCGAGGTGGGCGGCGCCCGGGTGCAGGTCGTGGTCGAGCGCGTGGTGGTCGGCGCCCGGCCGCAGCGCGAGGTAGACGGCGAGTTCGGTGAGCCGGGGCAGCACCCCGGGTTCGACGGCACCGGGGGTGCCCGCCACGTCGACCGGGCCGAGCAGCCGGATCCGGGGGGCGTTGCGCGGGGTGTGCGCCTCCGGGGAGCGCAGGATGGCGAGCAGGTCGTCGCTGTCGCTGCGGCCGGACGTGGTCCGGGCGACGGGCGCGACGGCGGCCGGGCCGGGCTCGACCGTCGCCGGCGCCGTAGCGGCTGAGCCGCCCTCGGGTCCGCCCTCGGAACCGTCGTCAGGACCGTTCTCGGAACTCGGGACGGGCCCAGGAACGGAGACGGGGACGGGGACGGGGCCGACGCCGGGGTCCGGCCGGGCGGGGACGCGCGGGTCGCCGCCGGTGGGCGCGGGCGCGCTCTGGTGCGTCGGCGCCGGCTCGGCGGGCGACGCGGGCGCAGCGGGCACGGCCGGCGCCTGCGGGGCCACGGGCCGGACCGGCTGGACGGGGAGCACCGTCACCGAGGCCTCGGCCGGACCATCCGCACCGGTCGGCTCGGCAGCCCCGGCGGGGTCGCCTGCCTCAACCGCTTCAACCGGTTCCGCGGACTCCCCCGGCGCGCCCGGCACACCCGGCGCGCCCGGCAGCCGCAGGTCGCGGGTGGCCTCGTCGGCGGGCTGCTCCGTCCCGGTGGCCGCCTGCCGCCCCTGCCCGTTGACGGCGAAGCGCGCCGGGCCGGGCGGCGTGGGAGCGGGAACAGCGGCGGGCCCGGGTGCAGGAGCGGGCGCGACCGGGTCCGTCCCGGCGAACGGGCTGGCCCCGGTCCCGATGCCCCGGGCCAGCAGCCGGGGCCCGGCCGCCGCCCCCGCGTCCCCCTCGGCCGCCGCCCCCGCAGCGCCGACGGCGGCCAGCACCGGTACGGCGAGCGGGAGTTCGGTGGTGTCGGTGTCCTCGTCCGGGTCGAGGCCGGGACCGTCCAGGGTCCAGGCGGGCGCCGGGTACTGGGTGCTGTCGTCGGCGACCCGGAGCAACTCGGCTACCTGGTCGTACTGGTGGTCGTCCAGCCGCTGGAGTTCCACGGTCAGGTGCAGGCCGGGAATGGCGGCCTGGCCGGTGGTCGGCAGGGTCCAGCGGGCGACCGGCCCGGTGCCGCGCTCGGGGGCGCGGGTGATGACGGCGACGCAGGTGCGCGGGCGGGCGTCCAGCAGGCGACCGAGCTCGGCCGGGGTGTCCCCGCCGGGCTGCTGGGCGCAGAGCACGATCTCGGGCACCCAGGACTCGTCCGCCTGGCCCCGGCTGCGGGCCTCGCGCGGGCTGGCGGCCTCGGCCGCGACCAGGGTGGCGCGGGCCTTGGCGGTGCGCGGGCCGAGCGCGGCGAGCGCCGCCTCCAGGGTGGGGTGGCGGTGGACCCGCTCGGCGGCCGGTCCGGTGATCGGCACCTCCTCGGCGAGGTCCACCAGGTGCAGGTGGAGCCGGTCGGCCAGCGGGCTGTGGGCGAGCTCGATGGCGAGGGTGCGCAGCACGGCCCGGGCGTCGTCGGGGTGTCCGGACAGGTGGAGCAGCCGGACGGCCTCCAGGTCGGCGAGGACCACCGAGCCGTCGGGCGAGGTGCCGAGGGTGACCAGCGCGGGGTAGGGCGCGTGGGTCTTACGGGCCTGGGCGGGGCTCAGCAGGTCGGAGGACTCCTCGCTGCACCACCAGACGTTGGCGGCGTGCGCGGCGCGGAACGGCGCGATCGGGGTGGCCGGGCCGGACAGGTGCAGTTCGATGGTGTGGTCGGGGGTGATCCGGGCCGCCACGATCGCGGGCAGCCGCTTGCCGCCACGGGTGGTGTTGCGGGCCAGGGTCCGCAGGGCGCGGTCGAGCAGTTCCAGGCCGGCCTGGTCCTGACGGACCATCAGTTCGTTCTCGAAGGCGGCGGCCTCGGCCTCGGGCATCGCGATGCGGTGGCCGGGGCGGCGGCCGCGCTGCTGGGTGCCGCGCTTGTAGGCGACGGTGCCGACCATGACGGCGGCGAGCAGCACGCCCACGGTGGAGGCGGCGAGGGCGACGCCGTAGTCGTCGCTGGGTGCCGGGGAGGCGTGCGCGGCGGGGGCGGGTGCGGGCGTGCGGTCGGGGGCGTGGGTCGGCGCCGGGGCCTGGGCGGCCGGCGCGCCCTGGGCGGGGGCCGGGGCCTGGGTGGCCGGGGCGGGCTGGGGCGTGGCAGCGGGAGCGGGCGTCTGCCCGGCCCCGGCCTCGGTTCCAGCCCCGGCCCCGGTTCCGGCCTCGGTTCCGGTTCCGGCCCCGGAACCCTCGGGCGCGGGCGTCTGCCCGGCCGCCGGCGCGGCCGCTCCAGGCACGGTGAGCACCATCCCCGGCTCCAGCACGTCCGGGTCGGTCAGCCGCTCGCCGTCCGGCGCCTGGACGCCCTTGTTGGCCTCGAACAGCTTCGGCCAGGCCTCGGCGTCCCCCAGTTCCCGCTGGGCGATGGCCGACAGGCTGTCCCCGGACCGGACGGTCACCGTCTTCGGCCCGCCCGCCCCCGGCTCGGTCCCGGCCTGCGGCACCTGCGCCGTGGCGGGGGTCGCCGAGGCCGAGGTGTCACCGGACGAAGGCGCCTGGGCCTGCCCCGATGCCTGCCCGGCGGCCTGCCCGGACGCCGGGGCCTTCGCCTCGTCCGGCTTGGCGTCCGTCGGCATCAGCAGCTCCCAGCCGGGCTGGATCGGGCGCTCCGCGTCGAAGCGGATGCCCGAATCCCCCATCACCCGGCCGTCGTTGAGCTTGGCGATCTCCACCCAGCGTTCCCCGGAGCCCAGTTGGCGCTCCGCGATGGACCACAGGCTGTCGGCCGGACGGCTGTCCCGCACAGTGTAGGTGGGCTGCTGGTCCGCCGCCTGGACGGGTGCCGGCGCGGGTTGGGCGGCGGGCAGCGCGGCCCGCTGCACGCCCGGGGTCAACTGCGCCTGGGCGGACGGGCCCTGGGTGAGCTCGGGCACCGCGGCGAAGGCCGAACCGGCCACCGGCAGCAGCGCCAGCACCGAGCCGACCAGCCCGGCCGCCATCCGCTGGCTCCAGCCGAAGGCCGGGATCCGGCGGGCGATCCGGCCGCGCAGCTGGGCGGGGACCTCCAGCAGGACGGAGAGCGCGAAGCACGCCCAGGCCAGCCAGCCGACCACCACCAGCAGCCAGAGGAACAGCCGCCCGTCGTCCGGACTGGTGAGCGCCTCGCCCACCCCGCCGGAGGCGACCTCGCCCATCGAGGCGACGGCCTGGGTGCCGTACAGCAGCAGGGCGGGCACGCCGAACAGCAGGGCGAGCAGGGTCACCAGGGCGGCGAGCGCGGCGAGCACCGCGCCGCCACGGCCGGGTCGGCGGCGCCCGGGGCGGGCGTGCCCCCTCACCGTCGGCCTGCCGCCCGTCCCTGTTCCGTCCCGCCCGGTTCCGCTGTTCCCGGCGCCGTTCTTCCGAGCGCCGTTCTTCCCGGCGTCGTTCTTCCCGGTTCCGCTCTTCCCGGTTCCGCCCGGACCGGCGCCGGCCCCAACCGTACGGGCCTGGGCGGTACGGGCCTGGTCCTTGGCACGTGGCGCGACCATCAGTCGGTCTCCGCTTTCTCGACTCCGTGGACGAGGGTCGCACTGCCCTTGCCCGTTACCTTCCGTTCCCCGAGGGCGCCCAGCAGGACCGGCCGGTAGTCGGCCCGCACGGTGACGGTGACGACCTTGCCGTCGTCGGAGAAGACGACCTCGTCCACCTTCAGGCCGTACCGGTCGAGGTAGATCCCGGCCGCCTGCCGGACGTAGTCCTGGCGGACCTTGAAGCCCTTCCCCTGCAGCACGTCCGCCTGGTCGAGCTGCTGGCCACCGACCCGCGCGGCCTCCTGGGCGTAGGCATCGGTGCGTTCGGCGACCCGCAGGCGGCCGCCCGCGTCGATCACCAGCGCGATGACGAGCACCAGGTACGCGGCGCAGATCGCCACGAAGAGGGCGACCGCGCCCCGGTCGGACCGTCGCCCGACCGTGCGCCGCCGGCGGCCCCGCAGCCCGCTCAGCACCCGCACCCCCTCCCCCCGATCCACACGATGTCTCCCCACCGGCTCCCCACCGGGCGCCCCTCGGTGCCGTTGCGTCATCCCCCGAGCGCTCTCCGCTTGCGTCTCCCCCGCGCGGGCCGTCCCCAATCCCCCGGCCGCGCCCCTTGCGGCCGGTGCGCCGCCCCCTGCTGTCGTCATGTGCCGCGGTAGCGGTCCATCACCGAGGTGAACTCCCCGACGAGGTGCTTCGTCACGGGCAGCCCGGACGGTCCGCCGAGCAGGTCCGCGAGTTCGACGTCACAGGTCACGGTCACCGTCACGGCCACCACCCGGCCGCCCGGCAGGTCCATCGGCGCCTCGGAGACCTGGACGTCCGAGTTGCGGCAGGACACGCCCTGCTGGCGCAGCGTCGCGAGCGCGGATTCCTTGGCGGGCCCGTCCACGGCGACGGCACTGCGCTGGAGCGAGCCGGTCCGGGCTCCGGCTCGGGCCGCGGCCTCGACCGTGCCGGCCGCGGTCTGCACCCGCCCGGCGGCGATCGCGAGCAGCACCAGTCCGACCACTCCGGGCAC
The DNA here is from genome assembly GCF_055569135.1 of Kitasatospora sp. NPDC029367. Lineage (NCBI taxonomy): Bacteria > Bacillati > Actinomycetota > Actinomycetes > Kitasatosporales > Streptomycetaceae > Kitasatospora > Kitasatospora sp. NPDC029367. The sequence continues at coordinate 350,335 of NZ_JBVHYH010000001.1, read as the reverse complement.
GACGATCGCCGCCTCGATCGCGACCCCGCCCCGGTCCGGCCGCCGGAACCGCCCGCGCCACCCCGGCCGCCCCGGCCATCCCGACCGCCCCAGCCGTCCCGAACGCCCCAGCCGCCCCGTTCGCCCCGACCGGTCGGCACCGGCCGGTGCCCGCCTCACGGCTTCACCACCGGGGGGACGAAGCGCTCGCGCGGCGCCTCGGCGAACTGCCGGACGCTGGGCCCGGTGAGCCCGGGGATCAGCAGCGGCGGCGTCAGCTCCACGGTGACCTTGATCGTTTCGGCCGTGCTGTCGCCCGTCCCCACCTGGTACGTGTGCACGCCCTGCCGGTCCAGGAAGTCCCGGGCCTGGCGCGCGGCGGCCTCGTTCGCTGCCTGCTCCGTCGCGTTGCCCTGCACCCGGCCGGCGTCCACGCCCTCCCGGGCGGCGGTGAGCGCGACCTGCCGGTCGTACCAGATCAACGCGGCCTGGACGACCAGCAGCAGGAGCAGCAGGACGACCGGGAAGACGATGGCCAGACTGATGCTCATCGATCCCCGGTCGCCCCGGCGGCGGAGCGGACGACGACGGGCCCGGATCACTTGGTGGCGCCCCCCGCGCCGCCGCCGGGCAGGTTCGGGTCCTGCTCGACCTTGGTGACCACCTTGTCCTTCAACAGGTACAGCGCGGTCGCGACGGCCCCGGCGACGAACACCAACGCGATGATGGCGAGCGCGAGTTCGATGCTGATGGCGCCGCGGTCGCCGCGTGCCCGGGCGGCCCGCAGCCGGCCCAGCCGCAGCGTGAACAGCAGCAGGGCGAACTGCACGGGCAGCAGGACGGGCCGCAGCACCCGGCCTGCCAGCTGGACGAGTCGTACGGTCATCGGGGTCTCCCGGGGATCTGGGGTGTGGTGTGTGGTGTGTGGTGTCAGCTGCTCGGCCGGGAAGGTCAGTTGAGCATCTGGTGGAGTGCGGGGAAGACGATCAGGACGGTCATCAGCAGGGTCAAGGCGGCGCCCGGCGCGACCATCCGCTCGCTGTCGGCGTTGGCCCGGGCCAGGTCCTCGGCGAGCAGTTCGCCGCGCAGGCCCTTGGCCCGGGCCCGCAGGGTGTCGTAGACGGCGGCGCCGTCGGTGCCGGACAGCCGCATGATGTCGGCCACGTCCTGGAGCGGACTGAGGCCCAACTCCTCAGCCAGCGCGTCCAGTCCGGCCCAGGGCGGGAGCCGGTCGGTGGCCGCGCGCTCCAGCGCGTCGCGGATCCGCCGGAACACCACGCCCTGCCCGACCGCGGCCGCCCGGCGCAGCGCCTCGGCGGGGCCGCAGTCGGCGGCCCGCTCCATCGCGACGAGCTCCAGGTAGGCGGCGATGCCGTGCAGGTACTCGGTGCGGGCCTCCTTGGCCTCGCCGCGCACCACGGCGTCCGGGACGAACCACAGCAGCCCGGCCAGCAGCGGCCCGGCGACCAGCGGCAGCGCGAACGGCAGGCCGACGTCCATCAGCACGGCCATCGCGCCCAGGTAGGCGGGCAGCAGCAGGCCGAGCGCGGCGAACAGCAGCTTGTGCACCATGAAGCGGGCCGGGGTGCGGCCGATCAGGGCGAGTTCGCGGCGCGGGATCGTCACCCCGCGCAGGGTGACCGAGCGCTCGCCGATCCGGTCGTACCAGCGCGGCCGCTCGTCCGGGTCCGGTTCGCGGTCGGCCGGGGTGCGGTGCAGCCGGTCCAGCGCCTGGCGCAGGTCCGGTGGCGCGGGCCGCAGTTCGGCGACCAGCAGGGCGAGGCCGCCGGCCGCGACGGCGCCGGCCAGCACGGACCAGGGGGAGATCACCGGACCTCCCCGAGCCGCTCGACCGGCTCCGGCCCGGAACCGCGCAGCCGGCGCCCGCTCTTGCCGCGCCGGTCGGGGGCGAGCAGCCGGGGCACCGGCGGGTGCGCGGCCAGGGCCCGCATCCAGGCGATGATCGCGACGAACAGGGCGGCCACCACGGCCAGCACGATCTGGCCGAGGAAGGTCCCGTACGGGCGGGTGTACTCGCTGTTGAAGGAGCCGACCGTGACGACCAGCACGATGATGCCGACCAGCCAGCGGATGGTGGTGCGGTGCTTGGCCCGGTCCGCCTCGATGGCGCGGCGCTGGCGGACCTCCTCGCGCACCGACTCGGCCATGTCGGAGAGCGTCCGGGCCAGGCCCGGGCCACTGTCCCCGGCCCGCAGCACCAACGCGGCGAGCACCTTGTCGGCGGTGGCGTCGGCCAGGCTGTCGGCGAAGGCGTGCAGCGCCTCCTCGGGCCGCCAACGGGCCTGCAGCCGGGCGGCCAGCTCGCCGATCTCCTCCTCCAGGGCGGCGGGGGCGGTGCGGCGGCTGGTGACGATGGCCTGGTTGAGGCCGACCCCGAGCAGCAGCACGTCGGCGATCCGCTGGGTCCACTCGGAGAGCGCCTCCAGCCGCTCGATCCGGCGGGTGTCCGGGCGGGTGGTGTCGAACAGCCAGGGCAGGCCGAAGACCGCCAGCGGCACCAGCAGCGCGGTCAGCGGGATGCGGGTGAACAGCCAGGCCAGCGGGGCGCCGACGAGTGCCAGCGGCAGCTGGATCCGGCGCAGCCGCACCATCCGCAGCGAGGCGCTGCCGGGGGCGCCGTACCAGAACACGTGGGCGCGGCCGGCCAGCGGGTTGTCCCGGCCGGCCGGCTCGTCCTCGTCGACGGGCTCGCTGCCGCGCACCCAGACCACCAGGGCGACCAGACCGCCCGCGAGCGCCAGCCCGCACAGGGCGAAGAGCAGCATCACCGCGGGCCACCGCCGATCCGCAGCTGGAGCGGGGCGGCCCAACTCCCGTACCGGGAGCCGAGCAGCGAGGCGTCGAAGCCGGCCCGGCGCAGGTCGTCCAGGCACTGCGGCGGGGTGTGCGGGACGGCGCGCGGCTCGCCGAGGTCCGGCCGGGGGCCGAAGACGGTGTTCAGCGCGGGCCGGCCGCTCTCGCCGAGGCCGGTGACCTCCAGGACGTGGGAGACGAAGCGGTGCCGACGGCCGCCGACGGCGGTCTCGTCGACCATGGAGACGTGCACGATGAGGTCCAGGGCGTTGGCGGTGAGCCGGTAGGCGAGCGCGTCGGTCATGTGCGAGCCGTACTCGAGGCAGAGTTCGGCGATCCGGTCGACCACCATGTGCGGGCCGCGGGCGTGCAGGGTGCACATCGAGCCGCCCTCGCCGTTGGTCATCACCCGCAGCATCGGGACGACCTCGCCGGAGCGGACCTCGCCGACGATGATCCGGGAGAGGGTCATCCGCAGCGCGGCCGGGATGAGGTCGCCGATCGACAACTCCCCGGCCAGGCGGCCCTCGACGCGCTCCCCGTTGCCCTCCCGGGCCTCCATCGGGACGACCTGGCGCAGGTGGCCGAGGGTGTGCAGCCAGAGCTCGAACTCCGACTCCAGGGTGCCGATCCGCTCGTCCGGTGGGATCTCGGCGGCCATCGCGCGCAGCAGGCTGGTCTTGCCGACGCCCTGGGTGCCGGTGATCATCACGTTCTTCCGGGCCCGGATCGCGGCGGCCAGGAAGGCCGCCAAGGTCCCGTCCAGGGTGCCGAGTTCGACCATCTCGGGGAGCGTCGCGGAGGCCACCCGGTGGCGGCGGATCGCCACGTACGGGCGGGGCGTCACCTCGGTCAGCGCCTGGAGGCGCATGCCGCCCTCCAGCCGCAGGGCGAGGGTGGGGCTGGCGGTGGACAGGCTGCGCTCGCCGCCGCCGTGCTGCCGGGCCAGGTCCTGGAGCAGTTCGACGAGTTCGGCGTCGCTGTCGGCCACCGGCGGTACCTGGCGCAGGGGTTGGTGCACCTTGGAGACCCAGACGTCGTCGCACCCGTTGACCAGGATGTTCTCGATCTCCGGGTCGTCCAGGTAGGGCTGCAGCCGACCGGCCCGGAACAGCAGGTCGAAGACGGCCTCGGCGAGGGCGCGGTCCTGCTCCCGGGTGGGCGGGATGCCGTGGGTCTGGGCGTACGCGTCGGACCAGCGGGCGACCGCCTCCTCGATCAGCGCACGGCCGCGCTGACGGCGGGTGGCCCGGTCCGGCTCGGCACCGGAGGTGGCGGTCAACCGGGAGATCTGCTGGTGCAGTTCGGCCGCGACCTGGCGCTTGAGCTCGCGCGCGACCTGCGGGTCGACGGCCGGCCGGGTGGCACTGCCGCGCACGTCCAGCGAGGGCAGCTGGGCGGGCACGGCGGTCGGCCCGGCGGCCACCGGCTGGGGCGCCGGCGGCTGCGGATGCGACTGCGACTGCGACTGCGACTGCGTATGCGGCGCGACCGGGCCTGGCTGGTAAGGCTGTTGTTGTTGCTGCTGCGGTGCGCCGGCCGGGACCGGCGCGGCCCAGGGCAGGGCGGCCGGGTCGGCCGTCGGGTGCTGGTGCAGGGGGCTACCGCGCACGGAGCACCTCCCCGGGGTCGTAGGGGTGGCGGTCGCCGGTCCGACGGTCGGTCACCGTCGGTTGCTGGAGCTGGTAGGGGCCGTCGTCCTCGTCGGCCGGCCCGGCGGCCGCCCCCTGGACGTGCGCCGGGAACGGCGCCGGGGCGGCCGGCTGCGGCGCCAGACCGGCGAGCGGCGCGACCGGGCCGGTGGTGATCACCGGCGGGGCGTAGGAGGGCGGTTCCGCCTCGCCGGGGGCGGTCCCGGGGGCCGCCTGGCCGTACCCGGGCCGACCGTACCCGGGTAGCGGGTGGGCGGGCTCCGGACGGACGGGCTGGGGGTGGGCGGGCTGCGGAAACGGCGGGTAGCCGGGCTGGGCCTGACCCTGGTACGTCCGGTCCGAGTACGCCTGCTGCCCGTACCCGGCCGGCCCGTACGGGCTCGACGCGGGCCCCGCGGGCGCGGGCGCTACCGGGGCGGGTGCCGCGGGCGTGGGCGGCACAGGCGTGGGCGCCGCGGGCGTCGGTGGCAGCGGGCCCTGAGGCAGCGGCGCGGCCGCCGGGCCCGCGCTGGGCGCGAGCCGCTGCCGCCGTCGGCGGACCAGCAGCTGCACCTCGTCCGCCGCCGACCGCGCCGTCCGCATCAGCTCCGAGCGGATGAACCGCCGGTCGGTGGTGTCCCCGCCGTCCGAGAGCACCCGGGCGGTGCGGGGGGCGTGCGGCAGTTCGCCGAGCACCGGCAGGCCGAACTCGCGGGAGACCTCGGAGCCCGAGTACGGCCCCTCGCAGACCAGCAGCAGCCCGAGGGCGTCCGCCCCGGTCCCGGCGGTGGCGAGGTCCTCGCCGAGCGCGGCGAGCCGCGGCCGGGCCGCGCTCAGCCCGCGCAGCGTGCTACGGACCGTCACCGCCACCACGTCGGCGCGGCGGGCCAGCACCGCGCCGGCCCCGGTGGCGCCGGAGCGGCCGAGGTCGACGATGACGTCGTAGCCCTGGTGCTCGATGCCGTGCAGCAGTTCGGCGAGCGGCTCCCAGGTGTAGGCGAGGCCGGAGGCCTGGGCCGGGTCGGTGAGGCCGGGCAGCAGCAGCCGCTCGGCGTCGCCCTCGGGCGAGAGGTCGATGAGCTGTTCCCAGATGGTCTGGGCGAGCAGTCCGCGCCGGTCGGCGACGGCCAGGTTGCGCAGCCCGTACACCGCCTCGACCCGGCCCTCCAGGGCGCCGGCCAGCACCGCGCCGCCGTCCGGGTCGGCCTCGACCAGCAGGATCCGGCGGCCGGGCTGGAGCGGCCAGGCGAGCAGCAGTGCCAGGGCGGTGGTGGTCGCCCCAGGCGCGCCCGGGCCGCCGACCACCGCGATCACCGCCATCAGGCGCCACCCGCCCCGGCCGGGGTCGAGGGCCCGCCGGTGCCCGCGGGGGCGGCCCCGCCGGAGGGCGTCGCACCGGAGGGGGCCGCGCCTGTGGGGGCCGCGCCCGAAGGGGCGGCCGAGGGCGAGGCCGGGGCGCTGCCGCCCGTCGCGGCGCGCGGGGCCAGCAGCACCTGGATCCGTCCGCCGGCCACCCACTGCGCCAGCCGCGGCCCGTCCGCCGTGCCGACCGCCACGTCGATCACCTGGCTGCCGTCGGTGTCCACCCGGCCGACGGTGATGACCGTCGCGGCCAGCGAGTCGGGCTGGCCGTTGTCGGGGGTGTTGACCACGACGATCTGCACCCCGGGCTGGAGCCGGCTGGCGGGCAGCTGGGTGCGCTTGGCCGACACCCCGACCACGATCTGCCCCGGCTGCACGGTCAGGCCCTGCGCGAGGTCCGAACCGGTCAGCATGGCACCGCGCTTGAGGTCGGTGGCGGCCCGCAGGCCGACCGCCCTGGCCCGGTCCTGGGCGGACACCGGCCGCAGCGCCGGGTCGCCCGCGATCCGGGCCACCACCAGGTCGTCGTCGGTGATGACCTGCCCCCAGGGCACGTCCCGGGCGAGCGCCAGCACCGCGACCCGCTGGCCGGTGCTGTTGTAGAGGACGGCCCCGCCGAGCCCGCCGGCCGCGATCAGCGCGACCGCCATGGCGAGCACCGCGGGGCGCCGGCGCCGGGCCCGCAGGGTGCGCCCGGGCGTGTGCGGCGTGGCCCGACCCCGGCCCTGGTCCTGCTGCTCCGGTACCGCCACGGACACCGCGGCGCCCGCCGGCGTGCCGGACCCCGGCGTCGCGAATGTACGGTTCTCCACCGGGTTCCGCCCTTCCCTCGTTCGCTTTCCGGATCGTCAGTGGCCGAACGGCCCTTGCGGCACGGTCAGTTGAGGACCTGCACCTCGGCGACCTTGAGCGCGAGGTCCGCTCCGCGCGGCATGTCGATGTCGAAGGTCTTCGCGTTCGGCCCGGTGATCACCACATGGGCCCGCCAGTGCGCGGTGACCGTGCCGGTGAACACTCCGCCCTTGCGGGTGCCCGAGCCGACCGCGAACTCGTAGCCGCAGTCGGGGGACTTCGCGTCCCCGTACTTCGGGTCGTACGGCGTCCCGGCCGTGGCGCAGTCCACCGTCATCCCCTGGCCGAAGTCCCAGGTCATGCCGTCCAGTTGCGCGGTGACGGTGACCGAGGCACCGGGCACGGTGAGCGAACTCGGCCTGGGCGCCACCATGCCCTCGGCCCAGAGCCAGACCGGCAGCTTGACCACCGCGGTGTCCTTGGGCGCCAGGCTCGCCTTCGGGCTCGGGAAGACCATCCGGTCGGCGAGCAGCTTCGCCTGGACGGTCAGGTCGATCACCGGGGTCGCGCCCGCCGCGTTGCTCACGAACTGGGTCTGCAGGCCGTCCTGCCCGCCGTCCGTCTGCGGGCACACCTTGGAGTAGACGGCGCCCTCGGACGGCTTGTGCCCCTCCCACGCCTTGTCGCCCTCCGGCGGCTGCTGGTCCAGCGGCCGGAAGTAGCACCCGACGTCGCTGTTGAAGTAGCCGCGCTCCGGGTCGTAGCAGGCCCACTGGGTGCCGTGGTAGCTGCACAGTTGCGGCCCGCCGCTCCCGGTGTCGCCCCCGCCCGGCGCGGGGCCCGTCGTCGAGCCGGTGCTCCCGCCGGTCCCGGCGTGCGAGCAGATCACGCTCGGGGAACAGGTCTCCGCCCCGGCGCCCGGTGGTTCGTCCGCAGTCGCCGTTACCGCCGAGGACAACAACAGCCCGGCGGACAACGATGCGACGACCGCGAACCGTCGACCCGGTTTCCGCGAGTTCAGCATGTCCGGTCCACCTCTCGCTTGAAGTCGTAGATCAGCCAGTGCGCTTGGAACCATCGCAGGGAAGCGGTCGCGACATAGCGGTTGAGCCGGTCGGCCGGATCCTTCGCGGTTCGGGTGACGGCATCGACGCGGTGCCAGTCCGAGAGGTCGAGGCAGTCCTCGATCACGGCGGTCTGCGGATCGGCATTCAGGTCGACGGCCTTCACCACCGCCGAATTCCGCGGCATTCCGGTCATCACCAGTTTGGCGTCGTGGAGTTGACGGAGTCCGACCAGGGCGTCGGACAGCGCCCGCCCGGACGAGTACGCCTCCAGCGCGGAACCGTCCGAATCCGTACGCCCGAAGGCCGTGGCCTGCGCCTGCCACCAGTCCTGATACGTCCTCAGGGCCAGCCGCCCCCGGGCCCCCTCCGGTCCGTCGGTCGGCGCGATCGAGCCGTTTGCCGTACCACCCGAAGGAGTTAACGGGTTCACTCCGGCAACCGTGGGCACGGGCGACCCGAGACGATCGACGGAACCACCGCCGCCACCACTCGCACAAGCGCCGAGCAGCAACACCAGAACCGCCCCGCCAGTCCCAATCGCCCCAGGGCGCAACACATTTCCGCGCTGCCGCATCGCCCCACCTCGTCGCGACCGAGCCGATCCGTGATCAACGGTCGCCAGGAGAATTCCGAAGACCCGCCGATGTTTCCGCTGGGGATCGATTCTTCGCCAACCCACCCCATCACGGCAACACCTCAGGCCCCCTGACCTTACGCGGAAGGCGGTTCCGTCGGGGCACTTTCCCGCCACAGAACGGCCAACAGTTCTTCGGAAAGCGACAATCCGGCCAATGCGCCCCGAACGGCGGCCCGATTGCGCATCAACAGGCGCCCGCCGTGCGGCGGAACGAGCAGGCGCGCGCCCGGCGTACCCGAACCGCCGGGCGAACCGCCGGACGGACCGCCGGACGGACCGCCCCCGTCCAGCAGCCCGGCCACGGCGGGCTGGAGGTCCAGCGGGGCGACCGCCGCCGGGGCACCCGGGACGCCCTGCCGCAGGACGGTGGTGAGCGCCCGACTGAACGAGCCCTCCCCACCCGGCAGTACGGCGTCCCGGCCGCGTCTGCCCGGGGCGTAGCGGCCGATCCGGCCCCAGAGCGGGACCCGGGAGTAGCTGAGCAGTTCGCCCGCGCCGTCCTCGCCGGCCCGTTCCAGCGCCGTCCAGGTGTCCCGGTCGGCCACCGCGTCGACCAGCAGCAGCGCCTCCTCCTGGTCCCCGTGCACCATCGCGCTGACCACCCAGTCCCAGGCCAGGCCGCGCCGGTAGGCGTTGTCGGGGGTGCTGCCGCCGGTGACCAGGGCGAGCCGGCGCCCGCGCGGGTCGGCCACCAACTGGCCGACCAGGCAGACCACCAGCCAGCGGCCGGGGCGGCGGGCCGCGTCCCGGACGGCCGTGAGCATCGCGTTGGCGTCCGCGTCCGGCGCCACGGCCGTCACCCGGCAGCCCGCGGCGCCGGTGTCGAAGCACATCCCGGGCAGCACCTCGGCCAGCAGCCGGGCGCCCGCCGGGGCGTGCGCCGACCCGCCGTAGGCCCGCTCGGGCCCGCCGTCCGCCCCGATCACCACCAGATCGACTCCGCCGGCCATCCGTCCGCCCCCTCCTGCGCCCGCCCCTCCACCGATCCCGACGCCGGGCAGGCTACCGCTCCGGGCGGGCGCCGACGGGGCTCCCGGCCCGTCCGCTCAGGGACCATGGGCCCTATCGACGCCCGCACCGACCGAGGACGATCGGACGCATGGAGCGCGAGGACCGAGTGGAGACCCTGAGCGAGGCCGAGTGCCTGCGGCTGCTCAGCACCGTGCCCGTCGGGCGCGTGGTGTACACCGAGCACGCACTGCCGGCCGTCCTGCCGGTCTCCTTCGAGGTCCTGGACGGGCGGCTGGTGCTCGCCGTGCGCCGGGGAAGTGCCACCGCGCGCGGGCTGGACGGCACGGTGGTGGCCTTCCAGGCGGACCTGCTGGACCCGGTGACCCGCACCGGGTGGAGCGTGCTGGTGCACGGGCGGGCCGACGTGGTCAGCGAGCCCGAGCAGGTGCGCCGGGTGCTGCGCTCGGGGCTGCGGCCGTGGGTGGGGGACCCTGAGCCGCTGTTCATCGCCCTGGTGCCGGAACTGGTGAGCGGCCGGCGGCTGTTCCCGACCGGGCAGGGCTCGCTCGGCCGACCGCTGCTGCGGCCCTGAGCTCGGCTTTCGCGCCCCGCTCCTGACAGGTACCGGCCGGTAGGCATACGCTTCCGGCGTCCTGTCCCCGTGACCCCTCCCCGGGGCCGTCCCCTCCAGGAGCGCACCGTGACGACCTTCGCCTCCCTCGCCGAGCTGACCGCCGCCGTCGGCACCGAGCTGGGCACCAGCGAGTGGCACACCATCGACCAGCGGAGGATCGACCTGTTCGCCGAGGCGACCGGCGACCACCAGTGGATCCACGTCGACCCGGAGCGGGCGAAGGAGAGCCAGTTCGGCTCGACCATCGCGCACGGCTACCTGACCCAGTCGATGATCCCGGTGCTGGCCAAGGAGTGCTACAGCGTCGAGGGCGTGCGGATGGCGCTGAACTACGGCTCGGACAAGGTGCGCTTCCCGGCCCCGGTGCCGGTCGGCACCGCGATCCGGGCCACCGCCGAGCTGCTCTCGGCCACCGAGGTGCCGGGCGGGGTCCAGGCGGTGGTGCGCTTCACCATCACCAGCGAGCAGAGCAGCAAGCCGCACTGCGTCGCGGAGGCGATCACCCGCTTCTACGCGTAGCGGCGGGCGCGAGCGCCGGGCTCGGGGCGCGGGCCCGGCGGCGGGCGCCGGGTACGCCGATTGGACCGTGCCGGGCTCCTCACCGGGTCCGAACGGCCCACGGCGAGTAACGTCCGACGAGATGGTTGTCGTACCCCAGTGGCCCCACGGCCCCCGGGGTACGCGCCCGGCCTGCCCGGTAGCCGTGACCGTCCCAGGAGGAGCCGTGCCCCGCCCCGCCCCGTGGTTCTCCCGTCTCGCCGGTCTGACGTCACAGTTCGCGCCGCCGCCCAGCGCACCGGACGCCGACCGCGCCGCGCTCGGCCGAGGCGCCCCGGACCGCGCACTCCCCGGCCTGGCCGGACTGCCCCGCGCCGCCTGGCACCGGGTCCGCACCGACACCTTCGGGGCCGACCCCCGGGGCGAACGGCTGGCCCGGATCCGCCGCTCGCCGCAGTTCTCCGACGGCGCCTTCCGCAACCCGGTGCCCACCCGCCGCCTGGTCTACGAACGCAGCCCGCTGGAGATCACCCTCGCCCAGCTGAGCGGGGACAAGACCCGCCGGGCGCCGTCCGCCGCCGTACCGGTGCACCGGCTGCTCCCGGTCGACCTCGCTGACCCGCCCGCCTCCGGGCTGCGGCTCACCTGGCTGGGGCACGCCACCGTGCTCGCCGAGATCGGCGGGCGGCGCGTCCTGATCGACCCGGTCTGGGGCGAGCGCTGCTCCCCGTTCGGCTGGACCGGCCCCAAGCGGCTGCACCCGGTGCCGCTGCCGCTGTCCGAACTCGGGCCGGTGGACGTGGTCGTGATCTCGCACGACCACTACGACCACCTCGACATGCGCACCGTGAAGGCCCTGATCGGCAGCGGCGCGGTGTTCGCCGTTCCGCTCGGGGTCGGGGCGCACCTGGAGCACTGGGGCGTGCCGGCCGGACGGATCGTCGAGCTGGACTGGTGGGAGTCGGCCGAGGTCGCCGGGCTGACCCTGACCGCCACGCCCGCCCGGCACTACTGCAGCCGGGGTCCGCGCACCAGCTCGCTGTTCCTCTGGGCGTCCTGGGTGGTCGCGGGCGGCGGGCACCGGATCTTCCACAGCGGGGACACCGGCTACTTCCCCGGCTTCGCGGAGATCGGCCGCCGGCTCGGCCCCTTCGACGCGACGATGATGCAGGTCGGGGCGTACAGCGAGTTCTGGCCCGAGGTGCACATGACCCCGGAGGAGGGCGTCCGGGCGCACCTGGACCTCGGCGGCGAGCTGATGCTGCCGATCCACTGGTGCACCTTCAACCTCGCGATCCACCCCTGGGAGGAGCCCGCCGAGCGCGTGGTCACCGCCGCCCAGGCACTCGGCGCCCACCTGGCGGTCCCCCGCCCCGGCAAGCCCTTCGAGCCCGCCGACCCCCCGGCCCTACGGCTGTGGTGGCGCGCCGTCGCGGCCACCCCGCGCGGCATCGAGCCGCTGGTCGCGGAGCGGACGGAGGCACGGGAACAGGTGACGGGTTTCAGCGAACAGATTTCAAACTCTGTTATCTGAAATCTGTTCGCTGAAATCTGAAATCTGAAAGCTGAAATCTGTCATCTGTTCGCCGTCAGCCGTTCGCCGAAGCCCGTTCGCCGACGGCCCTCCGGCGGCGTCGGATCACCGCCCAGCCCGCCTCCTGCACCACCAGGGTGAGCACCCCGGCCAGCACGATCCCCAGCAGGTTCAGCAGCAACTGCACGCTGGAACCCCAGAATTGATCGACCTTGCCGTAGCCGAGCGCGACCGCCGCGTTCGCCGCCGCGGGCACGGTGGTGACCGAGATCGCGACGCCCACCAGGGTGCCGGCCTTCGCCGAGGTCAGCGAGAGCAGCCCGGCGACGCCCGCCAGGAAGGCGACCACGAAGGAGGTCGCGTCGGGCTGCCAGATGAACGAGGTGTTCGGACGCACGGCGTCGAACTTCTCCTCCGAGAAGAGCCCCAGAGCGTCCATCAGCAGCCCGAAGCAGACGGTCAGCGCCATCGCCACCAGGAAGCCCGTGACCAGGGCGTTCAGCGAGCGCAGGGCCGGGCGCGTCCGGCGCTGGACGATCGCCACGCAGAGCCCGGCCAGCGGCCCGAACTCCGGGCCGACCGCCATCGCGCCGACGACCAGGATGGCGCTGTCCAGCACCGAGCCGCAGGCCGCCAGCATGGTGGCCACGGCGAGGAAGGCCAGGAACACCCAGGTGAGGGCGGACTCCTCGTGGGTGATCTCGGAGACCGACTCCCACACCAGCGCGTCGGCCCCCTCCCCCGGGGCCAGCCGCTCGGCCTCGTCGGCCGCCGCCGAGAGGGCCAGGTCGAGCGCCGAGACGTCGATCGCCCCGCGCTCGACCAGGCCCGTCCCGCGCAGTGCGCCCAGCACCTCGTCCAGTGCCTCCCGGGCCACGTCGCAGAGCACCACGTCCCCGGCGGGCCGGACGGCCGCGTCCGGCAGGACCACCACGTGGGTGACCCCGACCGAGTCGTCCAGGCAGTCGAGCACCGGCGCGCGCAGGTCGGGCGGGACGATCAGGCGAAGGTGCAGCACGGGCTCTCCGGTACGTAGCGGACGGAACGGAAAATCCCGCCCACCATAGGGCCCGTCTTCAAACTCCCGCCTGCGGCCCGACCCGCCCCTCCCCGCCACCACACCACCCGACCCGGCATCACAATGAAACACGTTCTATCCGAGGTCCGCGTTACCCAGGTCACACCACCGCACGGTTGGCTTCTGCCACTATGGGCCGGTGACCGACCTGACAGAACAGCAGAGACCGACCGAGTGGGCGCCCGCCCCGGCCACCCCGTTCGCCGCCCTGCTGGAAATCGAGCAGCTGAACGAGAACACGTTCCGGGGCCACTGCCACGCCGGCGCCCCGATGCGCGCCTTCGGCGGCCACGTCGCCGCGCAGGCCCTCGCCGCCGCCGGACGCACCTGCGCCCCGGAGCGCGCGGTCCACTCCCTGCACGGCTACTTCCTGCTGCCCGGCGACCCGACCCGGCCGATCGAGTACCAGGTCGACCGGCTGCGCGAAGGCTTCACCTACACCACCCGCCGGGTCCGGGCGGTGCAGGACCGCAAGGAGATCTTCAACCTCACCGCCTCCTTCAAGCTCCCCGAGGCGGCGGCCGGCGACCGCCAGCGCGAGGTGCCCCCGCTGCCCGCCCCGGAGACCCTGCCGGACGCCTTCTCGCACTGGGACGAGGAGCTGCGCACCGCGATCAAGGCCTCCGACGGCTTCCGCGACCTCGAGCTGCGCTTCGTGCCGCCGGACGCCCCGGGCCTGCCGCCGGCCGTCCCCGGCATGCCCCAGCAGTTCGTCTGGCTGCGGATCGCCACCCGGCTGCCGGACACCGACCCGCTGCTGCACACCTGCGCGCTCACCTACCTGTCCGACCTCACCCTGGCCTCCACCGCCGGGCTGCACGAGCAGGCGAACTTCTTCCAGCGCACCGAGCCGCCCCGGCTGCTGATGACCTCGCTGGACCACGCGATGTGGTTCCACCGCCCCTTCCGGGCCGACGAGTGGCTGCTCTTCGCCCAGCGCAGCCCCTCCGCCTCGGACGGCCGCGGCCTGTCGCTCGGCGAGTTCTACGACCGGGACGGCCGACTGGTGGCCTCCGCCACCCAGGAGGCGCTGATCCGCCGGATGCCGTGAACCGGGCGGGCACCGGAGGCCGCCGGGACCCGCGCGGGAGCCGCCCGTAGGCCACCCGTGGGCCACCCGGAGACCGCCGGGCGCCCCCACGCGCCGCCCGGGCGGACCGTCGTGGACGGCGGGCGGACCACGGTGGACGGCGGGCGAACGGAAGGGGGCCGGTCGGCGTCATACTCCTGAGCGGCCCCGCCCCGTATCATGGTGCGGGTGACCAAGGTTGACCTGTCACCACGGCCGGTGGAGGCGATGTCTCCGCGTCAGCTCGAACGCCGCCAAAGCCTGATCGCGGCCGCGCTCGCCCTGGTGAACGAGATCGGCGTCGAGCGGCTGCAGATGAAGCAGGTCTGCGAGCGGTCCGGAGTCGCCCTGGGGACGGCGTACCGCTACTTCTCCTCCAAGGACCACCTGCTGGCAGCGGCGATCGCCGAGTGGCACCGGCTGCTGCTGGCGGACCTGGTGGCCGAGCTGCGCGGACCGCGCGCCGGGCTGGGGGCCACCGACCGGGCGGTCCGGTTCGTCCGGGGCGGGATGCGGGCCTACCAGCGCCAGCCCGAGCTGGCCCGGCTGCGGGTCGCCGTCGCCGCCTCCACCGACCCCTTCGCCAGCGAGACCCTGCAAGGGATGGCCCGGGCCGACAGCACCGCGCTCCAGGCGGTGACGGCCGAGGTGCCGGCGGCGGCCAGTGAACTGGTGCGGCACATCGTGGCGCACGCCTGGCAGGGGGAACTGACGGCCTGGGTGACCGGCCGTACCACCCTCGGGGACGCCAGACGGCGGCTGGAGGACGTGGTGCGGCTGGTGCTGACCCCGTACGAGACCCACTACCCGGCCCCGTACGAGGTCCAGTCCACCGGCTGATCCGGGACGCCCCGTGGCCGGGCGCCCCAAGTCGGAGCGTCCCCAGCCCGGGCGGCCCGGCGGCCGCTCAGACCACCGTCACCGGGTGCGCCACCACCGCCCCGAACAGGTAGCCCTCGCGGTTGAGGGCCGCCCGCTCGGGCTGGGTGGCGCCGCCGCGGTCCGTCGCGCGGGCGCGCAGCTCGTACCGGCCGGGCCGCTCGGGACGCCAGCCGATGCTCCAGCGCGCCCAGTCCCCGGCGGGCGGCTCCCCGTCCAGCTCGGCGGGCCGCCAGCTGCGGCCGCCGTCGGTGCTCACCTCGACCAGCCGCACCGGGGCCGTACCGGACCAGGACCGCCCGTACAGGCGGTGCTCGCGCCCGGCCGCCAACCGCGCGCCCTCGGCCAGTTCGAAGGCGGACTTGACCACCTGGGTGGTGAGCGCGACGCCGCCGGGCGGGTGGCCCGGGCCGAACATCCGGTAGAAGACGGTGTTCCAGGGCGACCGGAGCGGGTGGTCGGCCACCTCGATGCTGCCGACCCACTTGATCGAGGCGATGCCGACCCAGCCGGGCACCACCAGTCGCACCGGCGCGCCGTGGTCGGGGGTCAGCGGGGCCCCGTTCATCTCGTAGGCGAGCAGGGCGTCGTCGAGCGCCTTGGCGATCGGCAGCGGCCGGCGCACCGGGCCGTGATTGGTGCCGTCGACGACGTAGTCCGGGTCCAGGCCGACGGGCAGCACGTCCACCGCCCGGTCGGTCAGCCCGGCGGCCCGCAGCACCTCGGCGAGCCGGACGCCCCGCCAGGCCGCCGAGCCGATGCTGCCCAGCGTCCACGGGGTGCCGGGGACGCGCTGGCCCTGCTGGCGGTGGAAGTAGCTACGGCCGTTGCCGGCGCACTCGATCAGCGCGTCGGTCCGGGTGGCGGGCATCGCCCGCAGGTCGGCCAGGGCGAACTCGACCGCCCGCTCCGGCCCCGGCGCGCCATGCAGGCCGCTGCCGAACAGCCGCAGCCGCCAGGCGGCCGGGTCGATCAGCGGGGTGCTGGTGTGGTTGCGGACGAAGAACCGCTCCACCGGGACGTGACGGCCGACGGCGGCCGCGCCGTCGGCGTCGCGCAGCGCGTCCCACCGCATCTCGGCGTTGGTGTCGCGCCGGACGAACCACCGGGCGGGCAGCGGCTTGACGATTCCGGGCAGCTCGATGCTCCCCTCGGTGCTCACCTCGGTGCTCTCCGGCGGGTCGACGCTTCCGGGCACGGGCCTGGCACCTCCTCGGCGGCGGAGCACGACGGCATCCGGACGGCACTGTCCGGATGGCGCTCCACCTCTCCCAGCGTAGGCGCTCGGGCGCTTTCCGTGACCAGGGCGGTGGGCCGGGATGTGCCCCCGGGGCCACCCCAGGGCGGCCCGCCGGCCGAGGGCATCCCCGGCGCCCGCTACCTCGAACTCCTTTCCGGGCACCTGCCGATGGTCGAGGCGCTGCCCCAACTGCGGCAGGCCGTCCTGGAGTTCGTCAAGGGCTGAAACCGCGCCCGCCGAGGTGGGCCGGGGCCGGGAACACCCCGGCACCGGTCCACGTTCGGACGGTCATGCGCATCGGAGAACTCGCCCGCCTCACCGGGGTGTCCGCCCGCCTGCTCCGCTACTACGAGGAGCAGGGGCTGCTCCGGCCCGCCCGCACCGCGGCCGGGTACCGCGAGTACGCGGAGGAGGACACCGTCCGGGTCTGGCAGATTCGCACCCTGCTCGCGGCCGGCCTGCCCACCCGGATCATCGCCGAGATCCTCCCTTGCGCCACCGGCCCGGCCCCCGCGCTGACGGCCTGTCCGAACCTGCTCGCCACCCTGCGCGGCGAACTCGCCGACCTGGACGCCCGGATCGACGACCTCACCCGCAGCCGCCGGGTGCTCTCCCACTACCTCGCGACCGCGCACGCGCCGAGCGAGGAGCAGGCGGCCTGACGGGACGAAGGTCCCCGCCCGCCGCCTGCCCGGCGCGCCCTCCCGCCACTCGCGCCGCCAACTGGACATAGTGCGACATACATCGCGAATCCCCGTGTTCCGAGTATGTCGAGAGGTCCGCCCGCATGAGCAGCCAGCCGCCGCAGCCCTCCCCGCGCGTGCAGGAGCCCGACGGCCCCGGCGAACCCGCCGCCACCCTGCCCACCGACCGGGCGGTCTTCGGCATCAGCGCCGTCCTGGTGCTCGCGGTGGTCGCCTGGGGCGTGTTCGCCGAGGACTCGCTCGGCCGCACCTCCAGCACCGCGCTCCGCTGGGTGCTGCACAACTTCGGCTGGCTGTTCGTGGTGGCCGCCGACGTCTTCCTGGTCCTCACCGTGCTGCTCGCCTTCAGCCGCTTCGGCCGGATCCGGCTCGGCCGCGACGACGACGAACCCGAGTTCTCCACCCTCGCCTGGGTCGCCATGATGTTCAGCGCCGGTATGGGCATCGGCCTGATGTTCTACGGCGTCGGCGAGCCCCTGCAACTGTTCGCCGCCCCGCAGCCCGGCTCCGGCCTCGAACCGCAGAGCGCGGCCGCCGCCCAGCAGGCGCTGGAGTTCTCGCTCTTCCACTGGACCCTCCACCCCTGGGCGATCTACGCGGTCGGCGGCCTCGCCCTCGCCTACACCACCTTCCGCAAGGGCCGGGGCAACCGGATCTCCGCCGCCTTCGTCCCGCTGATCGGGCAGCGCGGCGCGGACGGCTGGCAGGGCAGGGCGATCGACCTGCTCGCCGTCTTCGCCACCGTCTTCGGCTCCGCGACCAGCCTCGGCCTCGGCGCGCTCCAGGTCGCCGACGGCCTCGGCTACATCACCTCCGTCCGCAACACCCAGAACGCCCAGCTCGTCATCATCGGCTCGCTGACCGCCGCCTTCGTGCTCTCCGCGTTCTCCGGCGTCCACAAGGGCGTCAAGTGGCTCTCCACCGCGAACGTCGTACTGGCCTCGCTGATCATGCTCTTCGTCTTCGTGTTCGGGCCCTCGGTGTTCGTCCTCGACTCGATCCCGTCCACCGTCGGCGGGTACCTCTCCGACCTGCTCGGGATGTCCACCCAGACCGGCGCCTTCACCGACGAGAGCTGGCTCGGCTCCTGGACGATCTTCTACTGGGCCTGGTGGCTCTCCTGGGCGCCCTTCGTCGGCACCTTCATCGCCCGGATCTCGCGCGGCCGCACCATCCGGCAGTTCCTGCTCGGCGTGCTGCTGGTGCCCAGCGGAGCCACGGTGATCTGGTTCTGCGTCATGGGCGGCACCGCGATCCGGCTCGTCGGCACCGGCACCGCCGACCTCGTCGCGACCATCCCACGCGGCGCGGAGGCCTCGCTGTTCGAGATGCTGCGCTCGCTGCCGCTCGGCTCGGTCACCAGCGTGGTCGCGGTCCTGCTGGTGATGACCTTCTTCATCACCAGCGCCGACTCCGCCTCCCTGGTGCTCGGCTCGCTCTCCAGCCGCGGCTCGCTGCACCCGCGCACCCCGCTGGTGGTGGTCTGGGGCGTGCTGATGGGCGGGGTCGCCGCCGCCCTGCTGCTGGCCGGCGGGCTCACCGCACTGCAGAACGCCACCATCCTGGTCGCGCTGCCCTTCGTGGTGGTGATGCTGCTGCTCTGCCTCTCCCTGGTGAAGGAGCTCCGCGAGGACCCGGCGGCCGGCCCCTCCCGCTTCCACCCCGCCCACGGCCTGCGGGACGCCGTCCGGGTCGCGGTGGGCGAGGCCCTCGCCGAGCGCGGCCGCCGGCCCTGAGGCCCGCAGCGAACCGCCTGCCAAACCGCCTGCCGAACCCCGCTCCGGAACTCCTCCGAGCCTCCCGCCGCACCACGGCTGACCAGCGCATACGCCCCACCTGACGGCCGGGTGGGGCGTATGCGGCCAAGCGACGCCCGTTCCCCGTCCGGACTTCACCCGCGCGTACCGACCGTTCACACCGCCCTGGGAGCCTCCCTGTCATGAACGCCAGCCCTCAGGCGCCCTACCAGGAACCGCGCTTCCCGCTCCCCCAGCGCCACCGCCGTCTCCTCGCCTGCACCGCCGTCCTCGCCTCCATCGCCCTCGGCACCCTCGGGGTCGGTGCCACCGTGGAGACCGTCCGGCACGGCCCGATGGCCGTCGCCACCGCGAGCAAGTAGCCGGCCGCGCCCGGTACCTCCCGCCCGACCGCACCCCAGCAGCACCGCCGTCCAGCGCCGCCGTCCAGCACCGCCGTCCGACTCCGGACGCGGTGCTGTCGCCTTTCCGGGGCCGGGGCCGTGGTCACTGGCTCCTGGGGGGCCAGGTCAATCCGAAGATCAGCAAGCGCTATGATCGCTCTGCAACACGACGCGAAGGGGATGCAGTGGCGCGGGTTGCAATCATCGGTGGCGGGATCAGCGGGCTGGGAACGGCCCTCATGCTCGGACGACGGGGCCATGCGGTCACCCTGTTCGAACAGGAGGCCCGACCGGCCGACACCGACCTGGAGCAGGACTTCTACCGCTGGAAGCGGCCCCGCGTCCCCCAGGCCGACCAGCCCCACTCCTTCCTCGCCCCGGTCCGCACGGTGCTGCGCGCCGAGGCCCCCGACGTCCACGCCGACCTGCTGGCCCGCGGCGCCCGGGAGTACCACGACTTCGACTGGTTCGACCGGCACCCGCCGCACCGGGACGGCGACGAGGACCTGGTGACCCTGCGCACCCGCCGCATCGTGCTGGAAGCCGCCCTCACCGCGGCCGTACGGCGGGAGCCCTCCGTCGACGTACGGCGCGGCCGCCGGGTGAGCGCCCTCACCGTCCAGGACGGCAACCCTCCCAAGGTCACCGGCCTGCGGGTCGACGCCGAGACCCACCCGGCCGACCTCGTCGTCGACGCCGCCGGCCGCCGCTCCGCCGTCCCCGGCTGGCTGACGGCCGCCGGCTGCCGCCCGCCCGTCGTCGAGAGCCACCGCACCGGTATCACCTACCTGTGCCGCTGGTACCGCCTGCGGGCCGACGGCCCGCGCGACCCCGGGCGGGTGCGGACCGGCTCGGTCGCGGGGTTCGCCGCCGCCGGGGTCTTCCCCTCCGACAACGACACCTTCGCGCTGAGCATGGTGCTCTCCACCGGCGACCCGACCCGTAGCGCGCTCCTCGACCCCGCCGTGTTCGAGGCCGTCCTCCGCCGCTTCCCGGCCTGCGCCGCCTGGCTCGACCTCGACCCCGAACCCCGCTCGGGCGTGCTGGCGATGGCCGGGCTGGACAACCGCTGGACCTCCCTCACCGACGACGCCGGCCCCGTCGTCACCGGCCTGGTCAACGCCGGGGACAGCCTCGTCCACACCAACCCCACCCTCGGCCACGGCGTCGCGCTCGGCCTGCTCGCCGGCCAGTACCTCGCCGGCCACGCCGACCAGGTCGCCGCCGACCCCACCGGCTACCACGACTGGGCCGCCCGGACCCTCCGGCCCTGGTTCGACGCCCAGGTGGCCGCCGACCGCGCCAACGAGCAACGCCTCCTGGACGGTTCGGCCCTGCCCGAGCGCCGCGCCGCCGCCCTCGCTGCCTGCGCCTTCGACGACCCGGTCGTCATGCGCGCCCGCGCCCACGTCCGCCACCTGGTCAGCACGCCCGACGAGGCCTACGGCAGCGAGGAGGTCGACCGCCACCTCACCGCCTGGCTGGCCGCCCACCCCGACTTCACCCCCCACCACGACGGCCCCACCCGTACCGAATGGGAAGCCCTCATCCCGGCCTGACCACCCCGCCCAACGGACGACAGCCCCGCCGGTTCGTCGGCCCGGCAGGCCTCGTGGGCCGGCAGGCCTCATGGGCTGGCAGGCCTCGTGGGCCAGCAGGCCTCGTGGGCCAGCAGGCCTCGTGGACCGGTGGGCGGGCCGACGCAGCGGGCGTGCCCCCCGGGGGGCAGGGCTCGGCTCACGGCCACCCGCCGCCCCAGCGTCGGGGCCCGGGACTCGGGGACCGGGGCTCAACTCCCCAGCGAGGTGGCGGGGCGGGAGTGACGGCCGGTGCCGGGGGCGGGGTGGAGGTCCGGGGCCGGGGCGTAGCGGGCGGCCGGGGGGCGGAGGAGCCAGGTGGTGCGGGGGGTGGGGGTGATCAGGCCGAGCCGGTGGAGGAGGTCGAGGGCGTCGCGGCGCAGGGCGGTACGGTCGGCGAGGTAGCGGGCCGGGAGGTCGTGGTCGTCGGCGATGTCGCCGAGGAGGCCGTCTATCAGCGCGTCGGCGATCGGGACGTCACCCTCGGTGGCCTCGCCGGGCAGCGGCCGGACCTCCTCCACCAGGCCTTCGACCAGCAGCAGGGCGGCCTGGGAGAGGGTGCCGGTGCCGGGGAGGGCGAGGTCGGTGAGTTCGGCGGCCGGGTCGAGCAGGGCGACGCCCTCGGCCCGCAGTTCGACCTCCAGCCCGAGGAAGTCCGCGAGGGCGGCCGGGCCGCTGAGCCGGTGCTCGTGCAGCCAGGCGCGCCGGTCCTCGGGGAGGTCGGCGGCGAGGACGGCGGGCGTCTCGGCGAGCAGGCGCCGCACGGCGGTGGCGGGTTCGGCCTCGGCGGCGCGGCGGATCAGGTCGGCGGCATCGGCGGCGAGGGCGGGCGGTCCGGCCGGGACGGCGCGGGCGAGTTCACGGTCGACGGTCAGCACGAAGGCGGTGTCGGCCGGGTCGGCCGGCAGGTCGCCGAGCACCTGCCAGTCGGCCAGCGCGGCGAGCGCCATCCCGAGGGCGTCCGGGTCGGCGGCCTGGGCCGCGAGTTCGGGGGCCGCGGCCCGCATCGCGTCGAGCAGCCGCCCGTACGGGAGTTGTTCGGGGGCGTCGACGAGCAGGGCCAGCGCGAGGGCGAGCCGGGCGTAGCCGGCCGGGGTGAACGGGGCACCGGTGACGGGGTGTTCGAGGCGGCGGGCGGCGCCGGGGCCGAGGCCGGCCTTGCAGAGCCGGGCGTGCCAGGGGCCGACGACCAGGCGGTAGCCGAGCAGGGTGTCGAAGCGTTCGACGAGCCAGTCGCGGTGACGGCGGATCAGCGGGAAGCCGTCGGCGTGCGGGCCGGAGGCGGTGACCAGCGGGTGGGCGAGCAACAGCCGGGCGGCGATCCGGCGTTCGGCGTCCGGGAGTTCCTCGCCCGCCGGCTCCGGGACGTCGCCGGGCAGCTCCGGCAGGGCCCGGGTGCGCTCCGGCCTGCGGTGCCGGCCGGGCCGGCCGAGCTTGGCACCCGACCGGACGACGGGCAGGGCGGCGGCGTCGCGCCGGGCTCGGCGCAGGCCGCCGTCGGTGCGGCCCGCACGGGCCTCGCGGGCACGCGGGACGGCGGCCGTGTGGGCGGTCGGGCCGTGCCACCAGCTGACGGCGGGGTCGCCGGGCTCGGCGGCGCTGCCGAGGTGTCGGGCGGGGTAGAGGCCGAAGGAGGCGGTGCACAGGTCGTCGGCGGTGCCGGGGGTGGCGGCGGCGAACCAGTGGGCGAGCCGGAGCAGTCCCGGGTCGGGCGAGAGCGCCCCGCCGGGCTCCTGCGGGCCGTCAGCACCGTGCTCACCCACGGCATCGGCCGGGTCGGCGGCCCCGGTGGCGCGAGCTTCGGCGGGCCCGGTGGCGCCGCTGTCGGCGGTGTCGGCGGCGATTCCGGTACCGGCGACAACGCTCCCGGCACCGGCGGCGATCCCGGTTCCGGCGGCTTCGGGTCCGCGTACGGCGAGGACGGCGGCGGCGGTTCCCCGCCCTGCCCCGCCCTTGCGTCCGTCCGGCCTGCCGGCGGCCACCCGGGTGGCGCCGACCGCGTACTCCTGCTGCTCCATGTCGGGGTCCAGACTAGACGGTGACCGGCTCACCCGGTGGCAGCAACCGCCCTCCTGAGGAAGTCTCCGCAGGAGCCCTCGAAGCGGTCGCCGGCGCTCCGCTCTCCCGGCCGGGCCGTCACTCCCCCCTCCCCGCGCGGGTTACGCACCGGTAACCTGGTCTTCCCCGCCCCACCGGTTCCCTCGGGGTCGGTGGACCCTCCACCCCGGGCGACCTCGGAGGCAGACGCCGCATGAGCATCCGTACGACCACCCGCGCCACCACCGGCCTCGGCGGGCGCCTGCGTTCGGCCACCGGCCTGCTCGGCGGCTTCGCGGCCGCCTCGGCGGTGCACCTGGGCTCGATCCTCTCCGGAGCCCCGGTGCTGCGCAACGCCACCAAGCCAGCCCTGATGCCGCTGCTGGCCGCCCACAGCGTGGCGGCGGCGGCCCGGACCGAGCGCGAGGCGCCGAAGCTGCTGACCCCGGCGCTGCTGGCGAGCGCGGGCGGGGACGTGCTGCTCCAGTTGAACGACGACACCGCGTTCCTGGCCGGGATGGGCTCGTTCGCGGCCGCGCACGTCTGCTACGTCGCGATGTTCGTCCGGCGCGGGGCGCTCACCGACCGGCGGCGCGCCCTGGTGGTCGCGGCCGCGTACGCGACGGCCTGGGTGGGCATGATCGGTCAGCTCTGGCCGGACCTCGGGGAGCTCAAGGTCCCGGTGGCCGGGTACAGCCTGCTGCTCACCTCGACGGCGGTCACCGCGGCCGGTCTGGGCTGGCGGACCGGGCTGGGCGGGGCGCTGTTCCTGCTCTCCGACACCCTGATCGCGACCCAGTTGGCGAAGTGGCGCGAGCTGCCGGGGCATCAGTTCTGGATCATGGCGACGTACGTGCTGGCCCAGTACCTGCTGGCCAGCGGTCTGCTCCAGCACGAGGAACGGCAGGAGCGGGCGGCCCGCTGACGCACCGCCGCGGCCCCACCCGCCACCGAAACGCCGCCGCGCCGCCGGTCCGGTCAGGGCTCGGCGGCGCGGCGCGCGCGTACGCGGGGGGCGGGGCCGTCAGCCACTGCGCCTCCGGAGCAGCCAGAAGCCGCCGACGGCGCCCGCGACCAGGGCCAGCCCTCCGGCCAGCTCCGCCGGGTCCCCCGCGACCGAGCCGCCGAGCCCGGTCTTCACCGCACCGTGCGGGGCGACCTGCTGGCTGCCGGCGCCGGACTGTCCGAGCGAGCCGGCCCACTCCCCCGCTGCCTCGCCCCAGTCGCCGAGGCCCTTGTTGGGGGCGGTGGCGGCCACGGTGGTGACCTTGACGGTGGTGGAGAAGGCGCCGCCGTCCGGGCAGGTGCCGTCGACCTTGCTGTCCCCGTTGTGCTGGGAGGCGAGCCGGGCCGAGCCGGTGTGCTTGCCGTCGGAGCCCAGGGTGAGGGTCGCGGGGCCGCCCTCGAAGGCGGCGGAGTGGGCGGTGATGGTCTTGGCGTCGGGCTTGTCCGACTTCTCGCAGGAGACCGTGACCGTCACGGTCTGGCCCGGTGCGGCCTGGGACGGGCTGACCGAGGCCGCGCCGTCCCTGGCTGCTGCGAGGGGGGCCGTCAGACCGGTCAGCACCGTCGCGCCGATCAGGGCGGCGGCGGCCGTACGCGTGGGGCGCATGCCGGAACCTCCGGGATTCTCGGGCGCAGCCGGGGACTCCCATGTCCACGTGATGTGTCAACTGCACCCGGTCATTCACCGACGGTAGGCAGGCCCACCGGGCCCGGCCACCGCTCAGGACCGTTCGAGCGACAGCCCGTCACCCTCCGTGACCGTCACCCGGCGTCACCGCCGCCCCGGAGGCCTCACAGGTCCAGGTCCACCACGACCGGGGCATGGTCCGAGGTGCCCTTGCCCTTGCGGGCCTCGCGGTCCACGTAGCTGTCCGTGACGGCGTCGGCGAAGGGCTTGTTGGCGTAGGTGAGGTCGATCCGCATGCCGCGGTTCTTCGGGAAGGCCAGCTGGCGGTAGTCCCAGTAGGTGTAGGGGTGGTCGTACTTGAGGGGACGCGGCACCACGTCCTGCAGGCCGATCTCGCCCAGCGCCGCCAGCGCGGCGCGCTCGACCGGGGTGACGTGGGTGAGGCCCTCGAAGGCGGCGACGTCGTAGACGTCCGCGTCGGTAGGGGCGATGTTGAAGTCCCCGAGGATCGCGAAGGGGCGGGGGCCGGCCGCGTCCTCGGCGGAGGCCTTGCGCAGCGCCTCCAGCCACTCCAGCTTGTAGTGGTAGTGCAGGTGGTCGACCTCGCGACCGTTGGGCACGTAGACGGACCAGACCCGGACCGGGCCGCAGGTGGCGGCGATGGCGCGCGGCTCGACGTCGGGCAGCAGGGCGCCGTCGGCCAGGTAGCCGGGCTGGCCGGGCAGATCGCGCACGACGTCCTCCAGGCCGATCCGGGAGACGATCGCGACGCCGTTCCACCGGCCGGTGCCGTGCGCGGCCGTCTCGTAGCCGAGCTCGCGGACCTGCTCGTACGGGAAGGCGTCGGCCGCGCACTTGAGCTCCTGGAGGCAGAGCACGTCGGGCTTGGCGCTCTCCAGCCACTCCAGGAGCTTGGGCAGCCGCGCGGTGACGGAGTTGATGTTCCAGGTGGCGATGCGGACGGTCACGGCGGGCGGCCTTCCCGGTGGTTCGGTCGGTACGGACGGGGGTGGGCCCCACGGGGAGACCCACCCCGAACATACCGCCCGGCACCGACAACCCGGCCCGACCGGCGCCACGGCCGGGCGCTCGGCGGTCGGCGCCACGGCCGGGCCCGGCGGTGGTCCAGCCGGGCCCGGTGGTGGTCCAGCCGGGCCCGGTGGTCAGCCCGCGGGGCGGACCACCGCGGCCGAGCCGCCGCCGCGTCGCACCGGCTCGGCGGCGGCCACCCAGCGGCCGTCCGGCAGCCGTTCCACCCCGGTGGCGGCGCCGATCTCGCCGCCGGCGGCGAACCGGTGCCCGAGGGCCTCCAGCGCGGGCCGCTCCGGCAGCGCCAGGAAGCCGGGCTCGGCCTGGGTGACGGCGCTGTTGCGCTGGCTGGCGCGCGGCGCGGCGATCGCCTGCTCCAGGCTCAGGCCCCGGTCGAGGCGGCCGAGCAGCACCTGGAGGGTGGTGGTGATGATGGTCGCGCCGCCCGGGCTGCCGGTGGCCAGCAGCGGCTCGCCGTCGCGCAGCACGATGGTCGGGGACATCGAGGACCGCGGCCGCTTGCCCGGGCCGGGCAGGTTGGGGTCGGGGACGCCGGCGGCGAGCGGGACGAAGTCGAAGTCGGTCAGCTCGTTGTTGAGCAGGAAGCCCCGGCCGGGGACGGTGATGCCGCTGCCGCCGGTCTGCTCGATGGTGAGGGTGTACGAGACGATGTTTCCCCAGCGGTCCGCCACCGTCAGGTGGGTGGTGTTGGGGCCCTCGTAAGGCTCGGGGAGGGCCTGCCCGGTGTCCGCGCAGTCGGCCGGGTGGTACGGGTCGCCGGGGGCGAGCGGGCTGGTGAGCGCGCGGTCCGGGCTGATCAGGCAGGCCCGGGAGGCGGCGTAGCGCTCGGAGAGCAGCTGCCTGGTCGGGACGTCGGCGAAGGCCGGGTCGCCGACCCAGCGGTTGCGGTCGGCGAAGGCGATCCGCGAGGCCTCCAGGAAGTGGTGGTAGTACTGCGTGCCGCTGTAGCCGGAGAGGTCGCCGTCCTCCAGGATGTGCAGCGCCTCGCCGACGGTGGTGCCGCCGGAGCTGGACGGCGCCATCGAGTAGACGTCGTAGTCGCGGTAGGCGACGTGGGTGGGCGTCTGGCGGCGGACCTGGTAGGCGGCCAGGTCGGTGGCGTCGACCTTTCCGGGGCGGGCGTTGCGGCCGGAGGCCGGGTCAACTGGCGGGTGCTGCACGGTGTTGGCGATGTCCTGCGCCAACTCGCCCTGGTAGAAGGCCTTCACGCCGTCCTTGGCGAGCAGCTTGTAGGTCGCGGCGAGGTCGGGGTTGCGCAGGACGGAACCGACCTCGGGGAGCTTGCCGTCGGGGAGGTAGATCTTCGCGGTGGCCGGGAAGTCCTTGAAGCGGCTGTAGTTGTCGGAGGTCTGGCCGCGGAAGGTGTCGTCGACGACGAAGCCGTTCTCGGCGATCCGCTCGGCGGGTTCGAGGTTCTGCGCGAGCGAGCGGGTGCCCCACTGGCGCAGTGCGGAGTCCCAGGTGGCCGGCGTGCCGGGGACGCCGACGGACAGTCCGCTGGTGACGGCGTCGGCGAAGGCGAGCGGCTTGCCGCCCTCCAGGAACAGTCCGGAGTCGGCGGTGCGGCCGGCCGTCTCGCGGCCGTCGATGGTGTGCACCTTGCCGGTGGCGTGGTCGTAGTAGACGAAGTACCCGCCGCCGCCGATCCCGGAGGAGTAGGGCTCGGTGACGCCGAGCGCGGCCGCGGCGGCGACGGCCGCGTCCACCGCGTTCCCGCCCTTGCGCAGCACCTCGATCCCGGCGGCGGTGGCGTCGGCGTCCACCGAGGCCACCGCCCCGCCCCAGCCCACCGCCTCGGGCGCCTTGGGCGGCGGCGCCGCGGCGCCGGCGGGCCCGGTCGTGGTGGCCCAGACCAGTGCGGTGGCGATCAACAGTGATGGCGCTAGGCGGGTCAGAGCCCTCATCCGAGTCCTCCTGAGTCGACGTCACGTCAGTTGTTCCACAGGAGACATGAATCCGACAACCACACCGCACGGCTACCAATGGGTAGTTGACAGGAGAGGCGGGAGGGGCGGAGGGGAACGGATGACAGCTGACAGATTTCAGCGAACAGATTTCGTTATCTGTTATCTGTTCGCTGAAATCTGTTATCTGAAATCTGTCAGCTGAACCCTGTTCGCCGCCCCACTCCCGCTACAGCGCGCTGCGCTCCACCCGCCGCCGCTTGATGGTGCGGAACCGCCGCGCGACCTGCCGCGCCAGGTCGGCGGCGCCGACCAGCCCCGCCTCGTTGCCGAGGGCCGCGTGGACGATGGTGGCCTCGGGCCGGAAGCCGCGACCGGTGAGGGTGCGGCGGAAGGTGTCCCGGGCCGGGCCGAGCAGCAGGTCGCCGGCCTCGGAGACGCCGCCGCCGATGACGAAGCGCCCCGGGTCGAGGCCGGCCGCCAGGTTGGCGATGCCGACCCCGAGCCAGGTGCCGACCTCGTAGAGCAGCTCGGTGGCGGTCGGGTCGCCCTCCCGGGCGGCCTCGGTGACCAGCGGCCCGGTGATGCCCTCGACCGTGCCGCCGGCCCGGGCGAGCAGCGGCTGCACCACCGGGGACTCCTCGGCGACCAGCTCCCGGGCGTCCCGCACCAGCGCGTTGCCGGAGGAGTACTGCTCCCAGCAGCCGCGGTTGCCGCACGGGCAGCGGTGGCCGCCGGGCACCACCTGCATGTGTCCGAACTCGCCCGCCAGGCCGTACTTACCGCGGTCGACGTAGCCGTCCCGGACGACCGCGCCGCCGATGCCGGTGCCCAGGGTGAGCATCACCATGTGGTCCTCGCCGCGCCCGGCGCCGAAGCGCCACTCGGCCCAGGCGGCCGCGTTGGCGTCGTTCTCCACGATCACCGGGAACCGCAGCCGCTCGCTGAGCGCCTGCTGGAGCGGCTCGTTGCGCCAGTTGAGGTGCGGGGCGAAGAGCACCCGGGAGCGCTCGGCGTCGACCCAGCCGGCCGCGCCGATGCCGACCGCGTGGACGTCGTGCCGGTCGGCGAGCTGGAGCACCAGCTCGACGATCACGTCCTCGACCACCTTGGCGCTCTTGCTCTTGTCGGGGGTGTCGGTGCGCAGCTTCTCCAGCACCTTCCCCTCGCCGTCGACGACCCCGGCGACCACCTTGGTGCCGCCGATGTCGACGCCGATGGTGGGCAGCCGCAGTATGCCCGCGGGCAGGGCGCGGCGGCGGCGCTCGGCGCGCGGGCCGAGGCCGAGCAGGGTGGGCAGGACGGTCGGCCGAGTGCTGCCATGGGGGCTGGTCACGGCTGCGGACGCTCCTCACGAGAGTCGGGTTCGGTGGGGCCGGGGGCCGACGGTCGGGCCAGCTCGTGCGAGAGTTCGGCGAGGTCGGAGCCGCCGGCCATCTCGGTGGTGAGCTGTTCGAGGCCGATCTCGGCACGCGGGTGGCTGCCCGCCATCCGCCCCCGTTTCAGCAGGGTGAAGTGGTCGCCGACCAGGTAGGCGTGGTGCGGGTTGTGGGTGATCAGGACGACCCCGAGCCCGGCGTCGCGGGCCGCGGTGACGTACTTGAGCACCACCCCGGACTGCTTGACGCCGAGCGCCGCGGTCGGCTCGTCCAGGATGAGTACCTTGGCACCGAAGTGCACGGCACGGGCGATCGCCACACACTGGCGCTGGCCGCCGGACAGGGTGCCGATCGGCCGGTCGACGTCGTGCAGGTCGATGCCCATCCTGGCGAGCGCCTCGCGGGTGGTGGCACGCATGCCCTCGGCGTCCAGTCGCAGGCCGCCCCAGCGGCGGGTGCCCCGCTCGGAGCCGAGGAAGAAGTTGCGCCACACCGGCATCAGCGGGACGACGGCGAGGTCCTGGTAGACGGTGGCGATGCCGCGGTCCAGCGCCTGGCGCGGGGAGTCCAGCCGGACCTCCTCGCCGCCGATGGTGTAGCGGCCCTCGTCGTGCCGGTGCAGCCCAGCGATGATCTTGATCAGGGTGGACTTGCCGGCCCCGTTGTCGCCGAGCACGCAGCTGATCTCGCCGGCCCGCAGGGTCAGCGAGACGTCCTGCAGCGCGCGGACCGTCCCGTAGGTCTTGCCGACGCCCTCCAGCGCGAGCAGTTCGGTGCCCGCCGGTTCGGTGGCCACCGGGCGCTCCGTGCCGGAGCCGGGCCGGTCGTTCATCGCGGACCCCGTGCCGGAGCCGGGCCGGTCGTTCATCGCGGACCCCGTGCCGGAGCCGAGCTGGTCGTTCATCGCGGACCCCGTTCCGCCCGGCGCTTCACGTAGGCGTTGAGCAGCGCGGCCAGCAGCAGCATCGCGCCGAGGAAGAACTTGAACCAGTCCGGGTTCCACTGGGCGTAGATGATCCCCTTGCTGGCCATGCCGAAGATCAGCGCGCCGAGCGCGGAGCCGACCACCGAGCCGTAGCCGCCGGTGATCAGGCAGCCGCCGATCACCGCCGCCACGATGTAGATCAGCTCGTTGCCGACGCCCTCGCCGGACTGCACGGTGTCGAAGGAGAACAGCAGGTGCTGCCCGAGCACCCAGGCGCCGAAGCCGACGCCCAGGTAGAGCAGCGTCTTGGTCCGGGCGACCGGCACGCCGACCGCGCGGGCGGCCGCCGCGTCGCCGCCGACGGCGAAGATCCAGTTGCCGAAGCGGGTGCGCAGCAGCAGCCAGCTGCCGACCACCAGCAGGCCGAGCCACCACCAGACGGTGGCCTTGACCGTCAGCCCGCCGATGTTCACCTCGGAGGCGAACAGCCACCGGCAGCTCTCGAAGCCCTGCATGTCGGCGATCGACTTGGTGGAGACCGTCCCGGAGATCGCCTTGGTGACGCCCAGGTTGGCGCCGGTCAGCATCAGGAAGGTGCCGAGGGTGACGATGAAGCTGGGCAGCCTGGTGCGGCCGAGCATCCAGCCGTTGAACCCGCCGATCGCCAGCGTGGTGGCCAGCGAGACCAGCACGCCGACCCAGGTGACGGCGGTGAACTGGTACGAGACCATCGAGGAGGTCAGCGCGGCGGTGGTGACCAGCACGCCGGCCGACAGGTCGAACTCGCCGCCGATCATCAGCAGCGAGACCGGCACGGCCATGATCCCGATGGTGGAGGCCGCGTAGAGCACGGTGCCCAGCGAGGAGACCCGCAGGAACGGCTCCGCGACGGCGGCGAAGACCGCGAACACCGCGACCGCGGCGATCAGCGAGCCCAGCTCCGGGCGGGCGAGGAGGCGCCGCAGGGCGGCCGGACGGTCCTGGACGAGCAGGTCCGGGGCGGTGGAGCCGCTCACCTGGTCCCCCTCGCGACGTACTCGGCGAGCGCGCCGGCGTCGTCCTTGGTCAGGATCTGCGGGCCGGTCGCGACCGGCTTGCCGCCGCCGAGCATGTCCAGGTTGGACTTGTACAGCCAGAGCAGGTCGACGCCCTCGTAGCCCTGGAGGTAGGGCTGCTGGTCGACGGCGAAGCCGACGCTGCCGGACTTGAGCCCGGCGACCACCTGCTGGCCCAGGTCGAAGGTGTCCAGTTCCACGCCGCGGTGAGCGTCCTGGACGGCCTGCAGCCCGGTGGCGGCCATCGGGCCGGAGAGGGTGAGCACGGTGTCGATGGACGGGTCGGCCTGGAGCTTGGCGGAGATCGCCGCCCGGGCGTCGGGCATGTCGACACCGTTGACGTACATCACCTGGAAGCCGCCGCCGGCCTTGGACTGGGCGCCGGAGCAGCGCTGCTCCTGGCCGACGTTGCCCTGCTCGTGGATCACGCACAGCACGTTCTTGCGGCCGCGCGAGGCCAGCTCGGTGCCGGCCGCCTGGCCGGCCGAGGACTCGTCCTGGCCGATGTGGGTGAGCGCGCCGAACTTCGCGGAGAACTCCTGACCGGAGTTGATCGTGATGACCGGGATGCCGGCCGCCTTGGCCTTGCCGAGGACGTCGGCCATCGCGTCGCCCTTGGCGAGGGTGACCAGCAGGCCGTCGACCTTCTGGTCGATGGCGGCCTGGACGAGCTGGACCTGGTTCTGGGTCTGCGCGTCGTTGGAGTACAGGAAGGTGATGTTGTCCTTGGCGGCGGCCTGCTCGGCGCCCTTGCGCACGCTGTCCCAGAAGGCGTCGCCGGCGCCGGCGTGGGTCACCATGGCGACCTTCCAGCGCGGGGTGGTGACGGCGCTGCCACCGGTGGCCGCGGCCTTGGCGCGGGCCTCCTCGGCGCGTCTGCCTCCGGTACTGCTGCAACCGGCCGCGGTGACCGCGAGGGCCAGGACGGCGCACACGGGCCAGAAGCGGCGGGACGGGCGAAAGCGGGTTGTGCTCATCCCCATAGTCTCTCTGGCCCGGCCGCGCGGGATCGCACCGCCTCGCCCGGCAGCGCGAACGGCGCGCCAGGTAAGGTGCCCCGGGGGACCTTCCTGGAAGTTCGCTGAACATCTGGTCCGGAGCACCGCCGCCCGGGTGACAGACTAGGCGCCGACCCGAAGCGGGAGCAGCTCGGAAACGTGATGTTCCTCTCAGGTTCCGCACAGATTCGGACGGCAACCGATCATCCGCTGGTTGCCGTCTGATGCCATTGACGTGCGTTCGGGCGAGTGGGGCCCGGGCGGCGAGCGACCCGGATACGAGAACTCGATGGAACTGACAGGTACGCCATTCTTCATCCTCACCGTCATCCTGGTGCCGGTGTCCATCGCGGTGGCGCTGCTCTTCTGGGGGAAGGTGCGCGGCCCCCAGCCGGTCCGTACCCTGTCCCGGATCGTCATGATCATGTTCTGCCAGGTCACCGCCGTGCTGATGGTCTTCGTGATGGTCAACAACGCGAACCTGATCTACGGCAACTGGGACGACCTGCTCGGCACCGGTGACCACGTCCGCGCGGTGCCCTCGGTGGCGCCGGTGGACCCGGCCGGCAACGGCAAGGACGGCTCCGGCGACGCCGCCAAGCAGCCGCCGAAGGTGCTGCAGAAGTTCGGCGGCGTGAACGACCCGGCGGTGCCCGGCGACGTCCAGAAGACCGAGCTCAAGGGCCAGGTGTCCGGGGTCGACGGCGAGGTGCTGGTCTGGCTGCCGCCGCAGTACAACGACCCGGCGTTCAAGGACAAGAAGTTCCCGGTGGTCGAGCTGATCCCCGGCTACCCGGGCTCCTCCTCTACCTGGTACGGCACCCTCAAGGTCTCCGAGCAGCTCAAGCCGCTGATGCAGCAGGGCAAGGTCGCGCCCTTCATCCTGGTCTCGCCGCGCACCCTGCTGCTGGGCAGCCACCAGGACGCCGGCTGCACCGACATCCCCGGCAAGATCAACGCGGACGCCTGGATCACCCGCGACGTCCCGCAGATGGTGCTGGACAACTTCCGCGCCGACCCGTCCGCGGACCGCTGGGCGATCGCCGGCTACTCGGCCGGCGCCCACTGCGCGGCCAAGATCTCGCTCGCCCACCCCAACCGCTACCGCGCCGCCATCGCGATGTCCGGCTACAACGACCCGGCCACCGAGGGCGACTCGCTGGTCGGCAAGGACCCGAAGCTGCGCACCGAGAACAACCCGGTCAACATCCTCAAGTCCGCCCAGCAGCCGCCGAAGGTCGCCCTGCTGGTCAGCGGCGCCAAGGGCGACGGCTACGAGGACGGCCAGGCGATCGCCGCCGCGGCCAAGGAGCCGACCAAGATCCAGGTCGAGGAGAGCACCGGCCCGCACACCACCGACATGTGGAAGCGGATGGTCCCGAGCGCCTTCGAGTGGCTGACCGGGATCATCCCGGTGCAGTGACCGACCGGCACCGCCGGAACGGCCGGGGGCCCGTCGCGAGTGATCGCGGCGGGCCCCCGGCCGATTCCATCCACTCTTGGCTGTTCCCGGCCGGTTCCGGCGCCCTCCAGTGACCTCCCAGGAAGCGGCCGTTCCTGGGGCCGACGTTCATCGGGTGGAACTGTCAGGAAACGGTCAGGCCAGTTCCAGCGCCAGGTAGAAGTCCACCCGGTCCTCCAGGCGGGAGAGGTCCCGCCCGGTCAGCTCCTCGATCCGGCCGATCCGGTAGCGCAGGGTGTTCACGTGGACGTGCAGCTGCCCGGCGCAGCGGGTCCAGGAGCCGTCCGAACGCAGGAAGGCCTCCAGGGTGCGGACCAGGTCCGCCTGGTGCTCGATGTCGTACGCGATCACCTTGTCCAGCAGCCGGCTGCGGAAGGCGCGGCGGACCTCGTCCGGGACGGCGGCCAGCAGCAGCACGTGCGAGGCCAGCTCCTCGGGGCCGGCGACGCAGACCCGGCCGACCCGGGCGGCGGCGATCCGACGGGCGTGCCGGGCCTCCTCCAGGGCGCCGCGCAGGCCGCCCGCCTCGGAGGCGGGGGCGGAGACGCCGAGGGTGATCCGGCCCTCCGAGCCCAGCCCGGCCTCCAGCGGGGCGAGCAGCTCACGCAGGGTGTCGGCGGGCACCGGAGTGTCCAGCGCGGGCAGCACCACCACGGCGCCGTTACCCGCCCCGGCGACCAGGGCGCGGTCACCGGTGCCGCCGAGCGCCTCCTCCAGCACGGCCCGTACGGTGCCCTCGGGCAGGCCGGTGCCCTCGGCACTGAGCACCAGCCAGGAGGCGTCCTGGGCCGGGGACTTGGGCTCGGGGCTCTCGTAGCGGGCGGCCATCGCCGAGGAGGCGTACAGGGTGCGGCTGATCTCGGCCGGGTCGGCGTCGCGGCGCAGCAGGGCGAGCAGTTCGTCGGCCAGTCGGCGGCGCAGCCGGCGGCCCTCGTCCCGGCGGTGGCGCTCGGCGGCGACCAGCCGGGCCAGGTTCTCGGCGAGCTGCTGGCGCTTGGTGGTCCATTCGGTGACGTCGCCGGCCACCGCGAGCACCCAGTCGACCAGCGGCGCCTCGTGCTCGGCGGAGGCCGCGGCGGGCAGCAGCGAGTAGGCGCCGCCGGCCAGTCGGGCCCGGTGCGGGGGGCGGCGGCGCTGGCGCTGGGCGGCGAGGTGGGCGCGGACCAGCTGGTCGCGGTCCTCGGCGGTGAGCCGGTCGGCCGGGCCGGCGATCACCGCGCCGGTCGGGGTGAGCACCCAGCAGTCCAGGTCGAGGTCGCCGCCGAGCAGGTCCAGCACGGCGTCCAGTCCGCCGCCGCCGGCCGCCGAGACCAGCAGCCGGTGCCGGTCGACCAGGGCGGCGAGGTCGGCGGCGCGGTCGGCGGAGACCTGACGGCCGATGAACTCGGTGACGGTGCCGAAGGCGATGTCGTCGGGGACGGCCAGCAGCGGCATCCGGTGCCGGCGGCAGGCCTCGACCAGGTCCTCGGGCACCGGGCCGACCTCGGCCTCACCGGCCGCCAGGGCGACCGCGCCGCCGGCCGCGATGGTCCGCACGAAGCGCTCGGAGTCGGCGGGGCCGCCGCGCCAGAGCATCCCGGTGAGCACCAGCTCGCCGCCGTGCAGGTAGCGGCCGGGGTCGTGCAGGTCCGTGGTCATCACGCCGCTGACCTGCCGGTCCAGCTCCTCCTCCGCCGCGAGCAGGCGCAGTCGGGGGGCGCCGGGGGCGAGCAGGTCACGGACACGCATCCGCGGACTCCTAACGGGGGCTGGAACAGGGTGGCAAAGCGGGGTGGAAGCGGGGGTGGAAGCGGGGATCGGGGCCTGGACGGGGGCCTGGACGGGGGTGGGGGGCTGCCGGGCACGCCGTCCGGGGGTGACAGTGTGCCCGAACATCCGTGCTCGGCGTTACGTACCAGCGGGCCGCCGGGTTACGGGCCCGTCGCCCGCGAATCACGGCCGGATTACGGTCGTAGGTAGCACTCGGCGAACACCTGGGCTGCGGATTCTCCTGCTTAGAGGAACGTACAGGATGCCGGGCGGGCTCACAGCCGGGGCTTCATGCCATCGGTGACTGCCAGTGGGCCGCGTCACAGGAGTTCACTGGGCGACACGCCGCCGGACACCCGGTCGGCGAAGACCTGAGGAGAAACCCGCATGGAGTTCCTTCGGCCCGCCACCTGGGACGAGGCTCTCGCGGCGAAGGCTGAGTACCCGACCGCGCTGCCCATCGCGGGCGGCACGGACGTCATGGTCGAGCTGAACTTCGACGTGCACCGGCCATCCGCGATTCTCGACCTGAACCGCGTCACCGAGCTCACCGAATGGACGAACGACGGCAGCGTCGTCCGACTCGGCGCCTCCGTCCCGTACGCCCGGATCATCTCGGAGCTGTCCGGGCCGCTGCCCGGGCTCGCCCTGGCGGC
The DNA here is from genome assembly GCF_055569135.1 of Kitasatospora sp. NPDC029367. Classification (NCBI taxonomy): domain Bacteria; kingdom Bacillati; phylum Actinomycetota; class Actinomycetes; order Kitasatosporales; family Streptomycetaceae; genus Kitasatospora; species Kitasatospora sp. NPDC029367. The sequence goes on along the minus strand of NZ_JBVHYH010000001.1, from coordinate 314,901 downwards.
CCACACCGTCGGCTCGCCGCAGATCCGCAACCGCGGCGGCGTCGGCGGCAACCTCGGCGGCGCCTCCCCGGCCGGTGACGCGCACCCCGCGCTGCTGGCGGCCGGCCGGGACGTCTTCGTCGAGGCGGCCTCGGTGCGCGGCACCCGGCTGATCCCGATCGACGAGTTCTACGTCGGCGTGAAGCGCAACAGCCTGGCGGCCGACGAGCTGATCCGGGCCGTGCACATCCCGGTCGCGGACGGCCCGCAGCAGTTCTCGAAGATCGGCACCCGCAACGCGATGGTGATCGCGGTCTGCGCCTTCGGTTTCGCCCTTCACCCGAAGAACGGCACCGTCGGCACCGGTATCGGTTCGGCTGCCCCCACGCCGCGCCGCGCCGTCGAGGCCGAGGAGTACCTCCAGGGCGTGCTCGCCGAGCGCGGGCTCTGGGAGTCCGGGGAACTGCTCGGCACCGAGGTGATCCAGCGCTTCGGCGAGCTGGTGAAGGCCGCCGCCTCCCCCATCGACGACGTCCGCGGCACCGCCGACTACCGGCGGCACGCGCTGGCCGTGATGGCCCGCCGCACCCTCACCTGGTGTTGGAACGACTACAGCAAGCAGATCAGGAGCGCGGCATGAAGGTCACGTTCACCGCCAACGGCAAGCCGGTCGAGGCCGACGACGTGTGGGAGGGCGAGAGCCTGCTCTACGTGCTGCGCGAGCGGGTCGGCCTGCCCGGGTCGAAGAACGCCTGCGAGCAGGGCGAGTGCGGCTCCTGCACCGTCTACCTGGACGGCGTGCCGGTCTGCTCCTGCCTGGTCGCGGCCGGCCAGGTGCAGGACCGCGAGGTGCGCACGGTCGAGGGCCTGGCCGAGGAGAACGGCGAACTGGGCCTGGTCCAGCAGGCGTTCGTCGACGCCGGGGCCGTCCAGTGCGGCTTCTGCACCCCGGGGCTGCTGGTGCAGACCGACGCCCTGCTGGAGAAGGACTCCCAGCCGAGCGACAACGACATCCGCGAGGCGCTGTCGGGCAACCTCTGCCGCTGCACCGGCTACGAGAAGATCATGGACGCGGTGCGGCTCGCCTCCGCCCGCAAGTGCGCCGGTGAGGGGGCTTCGGCATGAGCACCAGGACCATCCAGGGCCAGAAGAACCTGCAGAACATCAACCAGGCCTCGAAGGACGGCATCGGCGGCTCGCCGCTGCGCCCGGACGGCAACCTGAAGGTCAAGGGCGAGTTCGCCTACTCCTCGGACCTGTGGCACGAGGACATGCTCTGGGGTATGGCGCTGCGCTCGCCGCACCCCCGGGCCAACATCCTCTCGGTGGACATCTCCGAGGCACTCAAGGTGCCCGGCGTCTACGCGGTGCTCACCCACGAGGACATCCCCGGCTCCAAGTACTACGGCCTGGAGATCCAGGACCAGCCGGCCCTGGCGATCGACAAGGTCCGCTACCACGGCGAGGCGATCGCCCTGGTCGCCGCCGACCACCCGGAGACCGCCCGGCGCGCGGTGAAGAAGATCAAGGTCGAGTACGAGGTGCTCACCCCGATCGTCACCGAGGAGCAGTGCCTCGACCCGGAGACCCACGGGTACGTGCACGAGCCGCACGAGTACAAGTCCCACGCGTACGGCAACATCTGCCACGAGCAGAAGCTGGTCTCCGGCCTCGGCGTGACCGACGAGGTGCGGGCGATGGCGGACGTCATCGTCAGCGGCGACTACGAGGTCGGCATGCAGGACCAGGCCTTCCTGGGCCCCGAGTCCGGCCTGGCCGTGCCCGCCGAGGACGGCGGCATCGACCTCTACATCGCCACCCAGTGGCTGCACGTGGACCGCGAGCAGATGGCCCCGGTGCTGGACCTGCCCGAGGAGAAGGTCCGGCTCACCCTGGCCGGGGTCGGCGGCGCCTTCGGCGGCCGCGAGGACATCTCGATGCAGATCCACGCCTGCCTGCTGGCCCTGCACACCGGCAAGCCGGTCAAGATCGTGTACTCCCGGGACGAGTCCTTCTACGGCCACGTCCACCGCCACCCGGCACGGATGCACTACGAGCACGGCGCCACCCGCGACGGCAAGCTGGTCTTCGCCGACTGCCGGATCGTGCTGGACGGCGGCGCCTACGCCTCCGCCTCCCCGGCCGTCGTCGGCAACGCGGCCTCGCTGGGGCACGGGCCGTACGTGATCCCGAACGTGAAGATGCACGCCATCGCGCTCTACAGCAACAACCCGTCCTGCGGGGCGATGCGCGGCTTCGGGGCCGTCCAGGCGGCCTTCGGCTACGAGACCCAGATGGACAAGCTGGCCGTCGAACTCGGCATGGACCCGGTCGAGTTGCGGCAGCTGAACGCGATGTCGGAGGGCGACTTCATGCCCACCGGCCAGCAGATCGACTCCCCCGCCCCGGTGGCCGAACTGCTGCAGCGGGCCAAGGACATGCCGCTGCCGCCGCCGCTGGACACCGAGCACCTCGACGTGCGCTCGCTGCCCGGCGCGCTCTCCAACACCTCGCACGGCGAGGGCATCGTGCGCGGGGTCGGCTACTCGGTCGGCATCAAGAACGTCGGCTTCTCCGAGGGCTTCGACGACTACTCCACCGCCCGGGTGCGCCTGGAGGTGATCGGCGGCGAGCCGGTCGCCATGGTGCACACCGCGATGGCGGAGGTCGGCCAGGGCGGCGTCACCGTGCACGCCCAGATCGCCCGCACCGAGCTGGGCGTCGAGCAGGTCACCATCCACCCGGCCAACACCGAAGTGGGATCGGCCGGTTCGACCTCCGCCTCGCGCCAGACGTACATGACCGGCGGCGCCGTGAAGCTCGCCGCCGAGGCCGTCCGGCGGGAGCTGATCGAGAAGGGCCGGCGCCGCTACGGCTGGACCCATAAGGACATCACGCTGACCGGCGGCAAGGTCGTCTCGGAGAGCGCCGGCGTGCTGGTGCCCATGGTGGACCTGCTCGGCGACGAGGCCATCGACCTCACCCGCGAGCACCACCACCGGCCCACCCAGGCCTTCGACAAGGAGACCGGCCAGGGCTTCGGCCACGTCCAGTACACCTTCTGCGCCAACCGTGCCGTGGTGGACGTGGACGTGGAACTCGGCCTGGTCAAGGTGGTCGAGCTGACCGCCGTCCAGGACGTCGGCAAGGCGCTCAACCCGCTCTCCGTGGTCGGCCAGATCCAGGGCGGCTGCACCCAGGCGCTCGGCCTGGCCGTGATGGAGGAGATCATCGTCCGGGACGGGAAGGTGCGCAACGCCTCCTTCACCGACTACCTGATCCCCACCATCCTGGACACCCCGCCGATCCCGGTGGACGTCCTCGAACTGCCCGACCCGCACGCCCCGTACGGGCTGCGCGGCGTCGGCGAGGCGCCGACCGTGTCGGCGACCCCCTCGATCGTGGCGGCGATCCGCAACGCGACCGGGCTCGCGCTCAACCGGATCCCGGTCCGGCCGGAGCACCTGACCACCGAACAGCCCGGCTGATCCCGGGAGTTCGGCCAGCGAGCTTCCACCACGGCAGTACTTCCCGGGGCGGTGACACGTCTTCCCCGCCGCCCCGGGACCCCCACCCCCCACATCCGCTGCCCTGCCCACGCCGGGGTTCCGCAGTGGTGCGCACCACCCTCATCCGCGCCACCAGCACAACGCACCACCAGCACAACGCACCACCACCAGGCGCCGGTACAAGGCACCACCACCAGGCGCCACCACCAGCACCACGCACCACCCCATCCGCACCGCTGGCACTCCCCTACGAGTGCCACCAGTGAGTCGATACCGTCCCCCTGTGCCAACTTCGTTGACTGGCAGTCAGGTCGGCTCGCCCACCCCAACCCCCTTTGACACTTGGGAGTGGACATGACCAGGATCCCCACGGAGCCCGGCACCACTGAAACAGACAGACCCGCCGAGGACGAGCCCCACCCCTCGTCCTCGACAGCGGAGCCCAAGGGCGCGCTCGACGCGTACTTCAAGATCTCGGCCCGCGGCTCGACCCTCGCCAACGAACTACGCGGTGGCCTCACCACGTTCATGGCGATGGCGTACATCATCCTGCTCAACCCGCTGATCCTCGGCGGCGCGGACGTCAACGGCGTCAAGCTCGACCACGCCGCGCTGACCACCGCCACCGCCCTGGCGGCCGCCGTCACCACCATCCTGATGGGCGTGGTCGGCAACGTGCCGCTCGCGCTGGCGGCCGGGCTCTCCGTCTCCGGCGCGGTCTCCGCGCTCGTCGTACCGCACACCACCTGGCCCCAGGCCATGGGCCTGTGCGTGATCTACGGCCTGCTGATCGTGCTGCTGGTGGTCTCCGGACTGCGCGAGAAGATCATGAACGGCATCCCGCTGCCGCTCAAGCACGCGATCACCATCGGCATCGGCCTGTTCGTCACCGTCATCGGGCTCTACAAGGCCGGCTTCGTGCACACCGGCGGCCCCACCCCGCTGTCGCTCGGCCCCTTCGGCGAGCTCTCCGGCTGGCCCGTCCTGATCTTCAGCCTCACGGTGCTCACGATCTTCGTGCTGATGGCGCGCGGCGTGCGCGGCGCGATCCTGATCGGCATCGCCGGCGGCACCGTGGTCGCCGTCGTCGTCAACAAGCTCGCCGACGTACCCGCAAAGGCCTGGGGCAACTCCGTCCCGGTGTGGCCCGGAAGCCCCGTCGCCGCCCCCGACTTCAGCCTCTTCGGCCACGTCGACCTGTTCGGCGCCTTCGGCGGCAAGGGTCTGGGCGCGATCAGCGCCTCGGTGGCCGTGTTCACCCTCGTGCTGGCCGGCTTCTTCGACGCGATGGCCACCATCATCGGCGTCGGCACCGAGGCCGGGCTCGCCGACCGGCAGGGCCGGATGCCCGGCCTGTCCAAGGCCCTGTTCATCGACGGCGCCGGCGGCGCGGTCGGCGGCCTGGCCGGCGCCTCCGGACAGACCGTCTTCGTCGAGTCCGCCACCGGCGTCGGCGACGGCGCCCGCACCGGCCTCGCCTCCACCGTCACCGGCGGCCTGTTCGCCCTGATGCTGTTCTTCTCGCCGCTGGCCGGGATCGTCCCGGTCGAGGTCGCCTCCGCCGCCCTGGTGGTGATCGGCTCGATGATGATGAGCCAGGCCCGGCACATCGACTGGTCCGACCGCGAGGTCGCCATCCCGGCCTTCCTCACCTCCGTGCTGATGCCGTTCACCTACAGCATCACCGCGGGCGTCGCGGCCGGCGTCATCTCCTACTCGGTGATCAAGGCCGGCCAGGGCAAGTGGCGCGAGCCCGGCCTGCTGATGTGGGTCCTCACCGCGGTGTTCGTCGTGTACTTCGCCCTCAGCCCCGTCAAGTCCTGGCTGGGCGTGCACTGAGTGCACCTTTGATCACCACCGCCGCCGTACGGGATCGTTTCCCGTACGGCGGCGCCCCCGCTACTGTCGAAACGTGTAAGGAGCATCCGACATGCAGGACATCGCCGAGCAGTTGCAGGCCTGGCACGCGTCCGGGCGCTCCTTCGCCGTGGCCACCGTCGTCGGCGTCTCCGGCAGCGCCCCGCGCGACCCCGGGGCGGCGCTGGCCGTCGACGTCGCCGGGGAAGCCGTCGGCAGCGTCTCCGGCGGCTGCGTCGAAGGCGCCGTCTACGAGCTCTGCCAGGCCGCCCTGGAATCCGGCGAACCCGTCCTGGAACGCTTCGGCTACAGCGACGAGGACGCCTTCGCCGTCGGCCTGACCTGCGGCGGGATCCTCGACGTGTTCGTCCAGCCGGTCGTGCCCGGCACCGACCCGGGCATGGACGCCGGCCTGCGCCACATCGCCGACGGGACGCCCGTCGCCCTCGCCCGGGTGATCGACGGCCCCGCCGGGCTCCTCGGCGCCACCCTCGCCGTCACCGCCGACGGACAGCACGGCGCGCTCAGCGTCGGACCGTCCACCGTCGGCGCGCTCGAACGCGCCCTCGTCACGGAGGCCCGGGCCATGCTCGACGCCGGACGCACCGGACGGATCGTGCTCGGCCTCGACGGCCGGCCCTGCGACGAACAGGAACAGGGGACGGTCACCTGCTTCGTCGAGTCCTACGTGCCCGCGCCCCGGATGCTCGTCTTCGGCGCGATCGACTTCGCCGCCGCCGTCGTGCGGATCGGCAAGTTCCTCGGCTACCACGTCACCGTCTGCGACGCCCGGCCCGTCTTCGCCACCACCCGGCGCTTCCCCGAGGCCGACGAGGTCGTCGTCGACTGGCCGCACCGCTACCTGGACTCCCAGCTCGGCCGGATCGACGGCCGCACCGTGCTCTGCGTGCTCACCCACGACGCCAAGTTCGACGTGCCACTGCTCGAACGCGCCCTGCGCCTGCCGGTCGGCTACATCGGCGCCATGGGCTCCCGGCGCACCCACCGCGACCGGCAGGCCAAGCTCCGCGACGCCGGCCTCACCGACGCCGAACTCGCCCGGCTGCGCTCCCCCATCGGCCTCGACCTCGGCGCCCGCACCCCCGAGGAGACCGCCGTCTCGGTCGCCGCCGAGATCATCGCCCACCGCCGCGGCGGCAGCTGCCTGCCGCTGAGCGCCGGCGACGGGCCGATCCACCACGACACCGCACCGCTGGCCGCGGAGGAGCCGACGCCCGCGCACCGGACGCACGCCCGCCGGACGCACGCGGCCTGAGGTACGCGGCCTGACGCACGTGGCCAGACGCACGCGGCCTGAGGTACGCGGCCTGAGGACCGTCCGGGGGCCGGTCTCACGGTGCGTGGCCGCTCCGGTGTCACGTTGCGTGGCCGCGACGGCGGCGGGAGGCTGGAGGTGCGGACTCACCCCGAGCCCGGGGAAGGAGCGGGGACCATGCGCGCCCTGCTGGATGTCACCCTCGACACCGCTGCCTCCAACAAGCTCATCGCCGACGGCTCGATGGGCACCGAACTGGAACGCCTCCTCGGCCAACTCAAGCCCGAGGCCTCGTACTTCTTCGCCAGCGGCGACGGCCGCCGCAGCATGCTACTCGTCGTGGACGTACCGGACGAAGCCTCCATCGTCGCGATCTGCGAGCCGTTCTGGCTACGGCTGGAGGCGAACGTGAACGTCCGCATCGCCATGAACGCCGACGATCTGCGCGAGGGGCTGCGGCGGATCGCACCGGCCTGACCCTGGCTGCGGCCCGGCTCGGGCCGGTCTCGTACGGCGGCTCGGCTCAGTCGGCCAGCGCCAGCTTGAGGCCGAAGCCCACCACCACCGCGCCGGTCACCCGGTCCATCGCCCGCCGGGCGGCCGGGCGGCGCAGCCAACCGCGCAGCACCCGGGCGAAGCCGACCAGGACCGTCGACCACAGCACGCCCTCCACCACGTGCACGCAGGTCAGCGCCACCCCGGCGGCGAAGTGCGGGGCCCCGGCCGGGATGAACTGCGGCAGCACCGCCACGTAGAACACCCCGACCTTGGGGTTGAGCAGATTGGTCAGCGTCCCGCGCCGCCAGCCGTGGACGAACCCGCCCTCGGCCGGCTCCTGCTCGGCCGCGGCCTCCGCCCCGCGCTTGCGCAGCATCCCGACGCCCATCCACACCAGGTAGGCGGCACCGGCCCAGCGCAGCACCTCGTACGCCACCTGCGAGGCGGTGAGCAGCGCCGTCACGCCCGCCGAGGTCAGCGTCCCCCAGATCAGCGTCCCGGTCTGGATCCCCAGCACGACCCCCCACGCCTGCCGCCGCCGCCCCAGCGCGGACGTCCGCAGGATCAACGCGGTGTCGAGCCCGGGAGTGAGGGTGAGCAGCCCCACGACGAGGGCGAAGGACCACAGAGCCGTTGTCATCTCCATGGGCCTCGATGCTCTCACAGGCCCGGGGGGGGGGGGGGGGGGGGGGGGGGGGGGGGGGGGGGGGGGGGGGGGGGGGGGGGGGGGGGGGGGGGGAAG